>NZ_JARESX010000045.1:0-61423 GCF_046026435.1 Paraburkholderia sp. RL17-381-BIF-C
GCATTCGTGCTTGCGCATGCGGGACTGCTGGACGGCAAGGAAGTGACGACGCATTGGGCGGACGCGGGCCGCCTCGCCAATGAATTTCCGCAGGCTTGTGTGCAGCCCGACAAGATCTTCGTTCGAGACGGACGCCTCTTTACGTCGGCAGGCGTGACGTCCGGCATCGATCTGTGCCTGTCGCTAGTCGCGGAAGACTGGGGACACGAGCTGGCGGTGCGTGTCGCGAAACGCCTCGTGGTTTATATCCAGCGGGAAGGCGGCCAGTCTCAGTACAGCCCGTATATTGGCACCGGGCGGGACGAAGATCCGATTATCGGCAAAGTGCACCGGTATGTGACCGAGCATATAACCGATGCGCTATCCATCGAACAACTCGCGAGCGCGGTTGCCGTGAGCCGGCGAACCTTCTCCAGACTATTTGCGAAGCATGCAAAGGTGACGCCGTCCGTATTTGTCGAGCAGGTTCGCGTCGACACGGCGAGGAAGTTGCTCGAAGACTCGGATGCCCCGCTGAAGACCGTCGCATTCAAATGCGGCTTCCGTAGCGCCACGCATATGCGCACCACCTTCTCCCGGCGGCTCGCGGTGACACCGAAACAATATCGGCAGCGATTTCGCGGCGAGACAGCCACGCAGCGATGGGGAACCAACGGTGCCGACAAGCAGGTTTCTTTTCAAGGACTGTCTCATCCGTGACCGACGGCGGCTACCCTCAGGCTCTTCCCGATCTCCTTGAACCAGGCTTGACGCTAGTTTTCTGTGGAATCAATCCAGGCATTCGTGCGGCATCCACGGGTCACCACTTTGCAGGCCGAGGCAATCGCTTCTGGCGGGTCATGCATCTCGCAGGCTTCACTCCCGAACAGATTCAGCCCGAAGACGACTACACGGTTCTCCGATATGGCTACGGTCTCACCACGGTGGTTTCACGTCCGACGGCGCGTGCCGACGAGCTTGTGCGATCGGAGATCGAACTGGCCGGCGATGGTTTCCGGCGGAAGGTCGAACGGTACGCGCCAAGGCACGTCGCTTTCCTCGGAAAGATGGCGCTTGCCGCGATCTCGGGCAGTCGCTCTATCGATTGGGGGCGACAAACAGAGCCATTCGGCGGTGCATGCGCGTGGGTATTGCCCAATCCGAGTGGACTGAACAGGGGCTTCGACCTTGATGCACTGGTGTCCGCTTATCGGGAAGTTCGTATCGCAGTCACGTCCACGCCTTGAAGGTGCGCGTTGTTGCGTAAGGTCTCCGTAACGAAATCCACGAACGCGCGAATCTTGCCGCTGCTGCTTCGCCGCTCGACGTGAAGCAGGCTCACCGGGATCGACTCGGGTTCGAATGACGTCAGGACAGGTTGGAGCTTGCCTTCGAGCACCTCGGGAGCCGCCTGATACGACAGCAACTGGATTATCCCCACACCTTCGACGGCCGCGAGAACGGCAGCGGGGCCAAGGTCGACGATCATCCGCGGCCGGAATCTGACGGGCAATCTCGAACCATTTTCGCTGAACACCCACTCGAGTGGAAGCGAGACGCCGGTGAAAGACACACAGTGGTGATGGGTCAGATCTCTGGGGTGAAGAGGTTCCCCATGCCTCGCCAGATAAGACGGCGCGGCATACGTGCAACGCCGCACGAATCCCAAAGGTATGGCGAATGTCGAGGAGTCCCCAAGGTGGCCGACACGAATCGCAATATCCACCCCCTCCTCCAGGAGCCGCGTAGTTCGATCGACGTACACGGCATTGATGTTGACGTCCGGATAACGCAGTGCGAAGGCGTTGACCAGAGGAGCGACATAGCGCTGGCCAAACAGCACCGGCGCGGAGACGGTCAACGTACCGACGGGATTGAGCTGGTCGGCTGCGATGATCGATTCCGCGTCCGTGATGGTGTCCAGCACCTTCCTGCAGGCTTCAAGGTATGTCATGCCCGCATCGGTCGGACGAACCGAGCGGGTCGTGCGGGCGAGCAGGTGCGTGCCGAGACGGGCTTCCAGCGCACTGACCGCTCGCGACACCGCTGCGGCTGACATGCTGAATTTTTCGGCCGCACCAGTAAAGCTGCCCCGGTCGACGATGGCAACGAAGACCTCCATCTCACGCAATCTTTCCATTCCGCTTCCTACCTTTTTCACCACGCCAACACGTCGTGATTCTATGCGCAGTGATCCGCATGGTAACGAGCCACGACGCCGAGTGGCTCAAAGAAGACACAAATTGTCCAAGGACAGATTCTTTCCACGCTTGAGAATCCGCCTCCACATATTTTCCATACCGAATCAATCACCTCATCGCTTCGAAAGACACTCTTTCAGGCAGTGAGGGTTATCCGGCGATTCATTGCCAATTGGCAAAAATCGCCAATTCATTGGCCCAATACTCAACTAGCCTGGACTCCCATTAATCGGCCCATCCCGCACAATGCCTGTACGCGCCTGCTATCTGCAATACCGCAACGAATCGGCCAAAGGCGCCCGCAGCGCGCATTCGATTCAATACGTCGCGTCGTATTGCCAACTCAATGTAAGAGGTCCTCATGTTCTCCGCAATGCTTGAAGTCAACCCGAAACCCGAACAGTTCGACGCCTACCTCGGCATGGCCAAAATGTTGCGGCCTGAACTCGAGAAGATCGAAGGATTCATCGATAACAACCGTTATGCGAGTCTCACGCGCGAAGGATGGCTTCTTTCGCTGTCGAGCTGGCGCGACGAGAAATCGCTTGTGCGCTGGCGCACCACGACGGCGCACCACAAGATACAGCAAGCCGCGCGTGACCGCGTATTTGCCGACTACCGCTTGCGCATTGGCCAGGTGGTCAGCGATAACCAGCTGCCCGCCGGGCAGGTGTTGCGCGAGCAGCGCCTGGATGTCACTGAAGCGGGCAATGGCACCGCAGTGACGCTGCTCGATGCGAAGTGCTCGCCGGCGTGGCTCGAGCAGACCGGCGCAGAAGGAGTGGCGAAGTCGCTTGGCGTCGATACGAACGCGCCCGGCCTCGTTTCATGGGACGTATTCGACGCACTGATGACACCCGGCGACGTGATCGTAGTGGTGACGTGGCAAGACCAGGCGGCAGTCGAAGCGTTCGAACGCGCTGCGCAAACGGCGGATGGCTTGCGCCAGCGGAGTATCCGCATCGTCCGCGAATACGGCATGTTCGATCGCCGCGAAGCGCCGCAATACTTTGAAGAGGTACAGCGTAAGCCGTGAGGATTGGATTCGTTTGAGCGCGGGTCCTCGCATCTTCTCTCTCACACGAGTTCCGGCGCCAATCCTTAGATGCCCTATTGAACATGAGCAGCAAC
This sequence comes from Paraburkholderia sp. RL17-381-BIF-C, assembly GCF_046026435.1. Classification (NCBI taxonomy): domain Bacteria; kingdom Pseudomonadati; phylum Pseudomonadota; class Betaproteobacteria; order Burkholderiales; family Burkholderiaceae; genus Paraburkholderia; species Paraburkholderia sp. RL17-381-BIF-C. Next base: position 3,312 of record NZ_JARESX010000045.1, read on the forward strand.
GAGGCCCCTATGACTACTGGCAATCCTTCGAGCATTGAGGCGCACGCACCGATCGTCGAGCGCTCGCAAGCGCCCGCCGCCGTGCCCGGGACAGCGGCTCCTGCGCAGCCGATGCCCCGTCATTCCGCGCTTTCGCTTCGACTCGCCACCGGCCTCGTCGGCATGCTGCTCGCGTCGCTGCTGGCTATTCTCAACGAGCAGGTCACTGCCGTGTCGATGGCGGATATCCAGGGCGCGCTTTCGATCGGTCACGACGACGGCACCTGGCTGACCGCCCTGTTCGAAGCGGCTAACGTGGCTACGATGGTGTTCGCTCCGTGGTTCGGAATCACCTTCACGCTCAAGCGGTTTACGATCGCCGCCGTAATCGCAACGATGTTCCTCGGCATCCTTTGCCCCTTTGCACCGAACCTGCTCACGCTCTATGTGTTGCGCGTTCTTCAGGGGATGGCCGGCGGATGCCTTCCCCCAATGTTGATCATCGTGGCGCTGCGCTATCTTCCGCCGAAAGTAAAACTATACGGACTCGCCGGGTACGCGCTCACGGCCACCTTCGGACCAGCGCTCGGCACACCGCTCGCGGCTTTGTGGACCGAGTATGTCGGCTGGCAAATGGCCTTCTGGCAAATCGTGCCGCTTGGCATCGTCAGCTGCGTGGCGATCCAGCAAGGGCTTCCGGCGGATCCGCTCAAACTCGAACGACTCGGCGCATTCAACTGGACCGGCTTTCTGACGGGATTCCCGGCCGTCGCCATGCTCGTGATCGGCCTTTTACAAGGTGATCGTCTCGATTGGCTCGACTCCGGGTTCATTCGCGTGATGTTTATTGGCGGGGCGCTGTTGTTCACCACGTTCCTTGTCAACGAGTGGTTTCACCCGCTGCCTTTCTTCAAGCTGCAATTGCTGTCGCGCAGAAACTTCGCGCATGGACTGACGACACTCCTGGGCGCGGTCATACTGCTGGTCGGCGTGGCGGCCATCCCCGGCCAATATCTCGCCAGGGTTCACGCCTACCGGCCGCTGCAGACCGCCCCCTTGTCGTTGCTGGTCGCGCTCCCGCTGTTGATCGCACTGCCTCTGACAGCTGCCGTCCTGAACCTGCGGCGGGTCGACCACCGCTGGGTCATGGCCATTGGCTTGTCTCTCATGATCACCACGTGCCTGATGGGTAGTTTCATCACGTCCGAGTGGATCCGCGACAACTTCTACTGGTTTCAATCCATACAGATCGTCGCGCAGCCCATGGTGATTCTCGCGATCCTGATGGGCGTCACGACGGGCCTGGCGCCGACCGACGGTCCATTCGCTTCGGCCATGTTCAACTCGCTCAAGACATTTTCCGCGGCTGTGGCGACGGCGCTCATCGAAGGGTTGGGCACGCATCGCGAACGTCTTCACTCGAACATGCTCGTGGACCATTTAGGCAACCACGCGCTCGTGACTAGCCAGAGTGTCGACGCGACTCACAGTCTCGGCGAACTCGCTCACCGGATCCACGAACAGGCAGTGGTACTGACCTCGGCGGATCTCTATCGCGTGATGGCTGGTGTGGCCATCGCGCTTCTTTTCCTCGTGCCAGTGTTGCCCGTGCGTATTTACCCGCCGTGGAGCACTACGCCGCCCTCTTCCCATTAAGGGCCGATATCATGTCAACCATTGCTCGATCTCCCCTCAAAATCGTTCGTACCGCCGCGCTGGTCGTCGCGGTCGGCGTAGGCGCATGGGCTTGCTCAAGCCTGTCAGGCGGCTCGAATACCGAATCCACCAACGACGCTTATGTCGAGGCCGATTTCACGCTCGTGGCGCCGCGTATCGCAGGCCAGATATCCGACGTATTCGTCAACGATAACCAGGCAGTCAAAGCGGGGCAATTGCTGGTCCGTATTGACGACCGCGACTTCCGGGCCGCTTTGATGAGTGCGGAGGCGGACGTGGCCGCGGCACAGGCCGCCGTCGCGAACTACGACGCCGAGATCGCGCGGCAGCCCTCGCTCGTCGAGCAGGCGCGCGCAACGCTCAAGGCCGACGACGCGTCGATCGAATTCGCACGGGCCAACGCCGCGCGGTACCAGAACCTCTCGGAGGCCGGTGCGGGGACTGCGCAGGAACAACAGCACACATCGAGCGCGCTCGCCGAGCAACTCGCGCACGAGGCGCACGATCGCGCCGTGCTGGCATCGACCGAGCAGAACCTGGACGTGCTGCGCACCCAGCGCGATAAGGCAGCCGGCGCGCTTGCACGTGCCGGGGCAGCGCTTGAGCAGGCAAAGCTCAACCTGTCGTATACGGAGATTCATGCGCCGGTGGACGGCAAGGTCGGACGGCGTTCCGCGCGAGTCGGCGCATTCGTGACGCCAGGCGCGACGATTCTCGCGATCGTGCCACTTTCCGACGCCTACGTTGTCGCCAACTTCCAGGAAAACCAGATCACCCACATGCGGCCTGGCGAAAGTGTGCGGATCAAGGTCGACAGCTTTCCTGGCGTTGTGATCCGCGGCCGTGTCGATAGTCTTGCTCCCGCAACCGGTGTGAGCTTTGCGCCGATCGCACCCGATAACGCGACGGGCAACTTCACCAAGGTGGTCCAACGCGTGCCTGTCAAGATCTCCATCGACCGAGGCCAGGAGGCGGCGTCCGCGCTGAGCGTGGGGCTGTCTGTCGAAACGGAAGTCGCCGTCGGTCAGCACGCCGACACGTTGGCGGAGGCGGGAGATAGAAAATGAATGCGAGCGACTTTTCCTTCCGCGTGTTGGCGCTGGAGATACTGGCGTGTCTGGTGATAGCAGGTTGTACCGTTGGACCGGATTTCGAACGTCCAAAGGCGTCGACGCCCGCGCAGGTCTTTGAGCGCACCCAATCCGCGCAAGCCTCGAGCAAGGCCGTCGAGGCCGGATTCAATCCCGATTGGTGGACGCTGTTCAACGACCCCACGCTGAACACGCTCGAACAGAAACTGGCCGATGCGAACCTCGATGTGGCCGCGGCGTCGGCACGCCTTCGGCAAAGCCGGGCCGAACAGCGCGTTGCGGGGGCAGCGGAATATCCGACGCTAGACGGTGCAGCCTCGTACAACCGCGAACGCGGAAGTCCGAATGGCATTCTGTCGCTGCTCGGCGTCAGCCCGACCCAATCCCAGCCGCAATCCGCTTCGGGCAGCGCGCCGCTTGGCGTGGCGCCGCTGCCGGGCTCCAAAGGTTCGCCGGCATACAACCTCTATCAAGCCGGTTTCGACGCGTCCTGGGAAATCGATATCTGGGGCGGAGTTCGACGCGGTGTCGAAGCCGCGTCCGCGCTGGCGGATGCTTCTTACCAGGACCGGAACGCAATTCTGCTGTCGGCTCGTGCTGAACTCGCGCGAGACTATATCGAGTTGCGCGACACCCAGTCGCTGCTGCGGATCGCGAGACAGAATCTGGAGATTGCTCGCAACGCCACGAAGCTCACGCAAGTACGCGCGCATGAAGGCGTGACGACGGATCTCGACGTGGCCAACGCATCCGCGCAGGTGGCGTCGATCGAAAGTCTGATTCCGACACTCGAGTCGCGAAGCGAGACCACGATCAACGCGATTGGCGTATTGCTCGGCGAGGAGCCAGGCGCGCTTCGGCAAACGCTCGCCGAACCGCGCGACGTGCCCGATTTGCCGCTACAGGTGCCGATCGGCTTTCCGTCTGAACTGGTGCAACGCAGACCAGACATCGGCAAGGCGGAGGCGCAGTTGCATGCGGCCACGGCGTCGATCGGCATGGCAAAAGCCGACTTCTATCCGCGCATATCGCTGAATGGCAGCGCGGGCTTTCAGAGTCTTCAGCTTTCGAGTCTTGCCAACTGGGCGTCCGGACAGTTTGTTGTCGGACCCTCCATTACGATGCCGATCTTCGAGGGCGGCCGCCTCAAGGGAACACTGAACCTGCGCGAGGCACAACAACAGGAAGCCGCGGTAGCATACAAACACACCGTGCTCAACGCCTGGCGCGAAGTGGACGATGCGCTTGTCGTCTACGATGCCGAGCAGCTGCGCCGCGACAAACTGACGACGGTGGTTGCGCTCAACCAGCGCGCGCTTTCGATAGCGCAGCAGCGCTACAAGGCCGGGGCGCTCGACTATCTCGACGTGCTGAACGTGCAGAAGCAACTGCTCGACGGCGAGAGCAACCTGGAACAAAGCAAGGCGAGCGCAGCCGCGAACCTGATCACCCTCTGCAAAGCGCTGGGCGGCGGCTGGGAGTCCACTTACGCCAACCCCCAGGCGTCGCGTTGATTGGAGCGCGGCCGACTGCTGAGTGATGAGCGTCGGCCTGGCGTGTTCTCACTGCGCGCCTGTGCAGAGCCGAAGCGTCGCATCGGGCGAGATTGAACGCCGTTTCTGGCGGTTCGATCTCGCGTCGAACCAGCTCGACCTTGCACACATACGAGATTCTGGAAGCCCTGGCGTCGTGGCCGGGAACCAACGAAGAGTGTCCCAAAACCATCACAGTTGAAGCGTCGGAAAGGACCCGCAAAACATAGACTGTGTTTACCAGCAGTCAGGAGACTGCTGGTCCTGGCGGGCACAGGGACCTGGTGGCATGAGTCACGGGGTCTTGCACAAGTTGACGCGAATTACGTGGCGTGGAATCTCACCTCGTTTCGCATCCAAGTTTTGTCTTCGTGTCCCTGCGAAAGCTTTGGCGTGGCCAAGGCGGAAACGGGTGCTGCCCTGGGTAAATTCGTGGCGGATATCGGGCATGGTCCCGGCTGAGGACAGAGTCATCATGATGATGCGCAATCGCAGTACCTCCTTCCTGTTTGGAGGCAACGCTCCTTACGTCGAGGAGCAATACGAGGCATACCTTGCCGACCCGAACACAGTGTCGGATGAATGGCGAGGCTATTTCGACGCGTTGCAGGGCGTGCCCGCAGTGGATGGATCAGACGCAGGCGACGTTGCGCACGCACCGGTCGTATCGCGCTTTGTCGAGTTGGCCAGACAGGTGCGGACCGGAGGACGCTCGGAGGACGACGTACTCCGTTTCGCCCAGAAGCAAGTCGCGGTGCAGGCACTGATTTCGGCCTATCGCATGGTCGGCACCCGCAATGCTCATCTCGATCCACTGCGCTGGAGCGCGCCGGCGCCGGTGCGTGATCTGAACCCGGGCTACTACGATCTGTCCCACGCGGACATGAACACGAAGTTCAGCATGTCCGGCACTTACTTCTCCGACGAAGACGCGACGCTCGGCGATCTGGTGCAGGCGCTCACAGAAACGTATTGCGGGACGCTGGGCGCCGAGTTCATGCATCTCGCCGATCCCGATCAGCGTGGCTGGTGGCAGATGCGTCTCGAGTCTTCTCGTGCGAAGGCGACCCTGGATACCGGCGACAAGCTGCACATCCTCGAACGGCTGACAGCAGCCGAGGGCCTTGAAAAATACCTCCATGCCCGCTACGTCGGTCAGAAACGCTTTTCGCTCGAGGGTGGCGAGTCGCTCATCGTGCTGCTGGATGAGCTGGTTGCATACGGCGCCACCAAGGGCATCAAAAGCTCGATTCTCGGCATGGCGCACCGTGGGCGACTGAACGTTCTCGTCAATATTGTCGGAAAGCCGCCGGCCGCGTTGTTCGACGAGTTCGACGGGAAAACCGCGCATCTTCTCCCGGCAGGTGACGTCAAATATCACAAGGGCTTTACCGGCCTGCTCCCGACTGCAACCGGGCCGGCGGAAGTCACGCTGGCGTTCAACCCTTCGCACCTCGAAATTGTAAACCCGGTTATTCAAGGGATCGCGCGCGCGCGCGCCGAAGTATTGGGGCAAGGCGCGGCTGCGGTCCTGCCAGTGGAGATTCACGGGGACGCCGCGATTTCAGGGCAAGGTATCGTCATGGAAACGATGAACCTGTCGAATACCAGAGGCTACGGCACCGGCGGCACGATCCATGTGGTGGTGAATAACCAGGTCGGCTTCACCACGTCCGACCCGCGCGATGTGCGCTCGTCGTTCTATTGCACCGACATTGCCAAGATGATCGAGGCGCCGATCCTGCACGTGAACGGCGACGACCCCGAGGCAGTGGTTGCGGCGACGCGCCTCGCGATCGATTTTCGCGCCATGTTCGGGAAGAGCGTCGTTATCGATCTGGTCTGCTTCCGCCGTCATGGTCACCAGGAACAGGACACGCCGAACATCACCCAACCGTTGATGTATCGCTCCATTGCAGGCCATCCGGGTGTCCGTACGCTCTACGCGAAGAAGCTCGTGGACGAACGGGTCGTGACGACGGAAGACGTGGAGAAATATGTCCACGACTACCGTGAGCATCTTGACGCTGCGCAAGCCAACGAAGAGAAGAAGCCGGTCGATACAAAGAGCGAAGAGGTGACCTGGCCGCAGTTGCTCGATGGAAACGTCGACCGCATCTATTACTCGGCTCCGTTGCCAGATCTCGTTCAGAAGCTCGCATTGAAGATCACGAGCGTACCTGGGCAATATGCGCTGCATCCGCTCGTTGGGAAAGTGATGAGCGCCCGCCGCGAGATGGCGGAAGGCAAGCGTCCACTAGATTGGGGGATGGCCGAGCATCTCGCTTTCGCTTCCCTGCTTTCCGCCGGAATCGACGTACGTCTGAGTGGGCAGGACAGTGAACGGGGCACGTTCAGCCATCGCCACGCGGTGCTTCACGATCAGAAGCGGTCGATTCGGGGAGAGGGCACCTACGTGCCGCTGGAGAACGTGTCGGATGACCAGGGGCGATTCTCGGTCACCAACTCGGTTCTGTCGGAAGCTGCGGTGCTGGGCTTCGAATACGGATACTCGGTTGTTCGACAAAACGCGCTCGTGATGTGGGAAGCGCAGTTCGGCGACTTCGCGAACGGCGCGCAGGTTGTGATCGACAACTTTCTGTCCGCGGGCGCTGCAAAGTGGGGGCAACACAGTGGCTTGACGATGCTGCTTCCACATGGTCAGGAAGGTGAAGGTCCGGAACACGCGTCCGCCCGACTCGAGCGCTATCTGCAACTGTGTGCCCAGGAAAACATGCGGGTTGTGCAGCCCACGACGCCGGCGCAGATTTTCCATCTGTTGCGTATGCAAGCCGTGCTGCGTGATCGCGTGCCGCTCATTGTGATGACGCCGAAGTCGCTTCTGCGCCACCCTGAGGCTGTCAGCAACCTCGAGGATCTCGCGCAAGGCCGATTCAACGAGATTCTTGGCGAGTCGCCTACCCAGGAAGCAGCGTCCAAGGTGGACCGGGTCATCCTGTGTTCGGGCAAGGTCTACTTCGAACTTCTGGAGCGTCGGCGCAGGGCCCAGAAAGACAATATCGCGTTGATTCGCGTTGAACAGTTGTATCCGTTCCCTGGAAAGCGGATCAGTGCGGAACTGGAGCGGTATCCGAATCTGAAGGATGTGGTGTGGTGTCAGGAAGAATCGAAAAACCAGGGTGCGTGGAATTTCGTATTGGAACCGCTGTTGGAAATTGTGAAGGCACCTGCGGCGCTGCGCTATGTCGGGCCGGAGGCGACGGCATCGACTGCACCGGGTTACCGGTCGATGCATGCTGCGCGTCAGGAAAAATTCCTGCATGCGGCTATCGAGGAGTAAGGCGGCCGTGAAGGCGAATCGGAGACGATGTCGCTGATTCGCCTTCGCTGGCAAGCTCGCAGGGCGCGGATGTGAATTCGCGTGCCCCTGACTTTCGATCACGATGTATCTTCACGGCGTGCCGCCCTCCTCGCTGAGCCCCTCAAAACCGGGTTCGTAATCCGACGGTTCCAACCACCTGGTTTGCAGTCGACGACGCGCCGCCCGATGTATTGATAAACGCAACGTACTGCTTGCCGCTCACATGCTGAAACATCCCTTCCGCGTAGACATCGGTTCGCTTCGAGAGTGAATAGATCAGTTGCGCATTGACCTGATTCCACTTGGGGTCTGCGCCGTAGGTCGTCGTGCGAGTGGCATGACCGTCGGTGTAGACGTAAGCGACGCCCAGCTTCAGCGCTGGCGTCAGTGCGTAGCGGCCGTTGACTTCAAAATTGTCGAAGCGCACTGTGCCACCGGCCGACCCGAATGACTTCGTGCCTTGGTACTGGCTGTGGGAATACACGAAGCCGAGTACGGCCGGGCCAAACGCGTAGTTCAGACCCGCGGCCGCAACGCGCTGCACATCCGCGCCGAGCACGAATCCACCGGTGCCGTTGGCTGTCGATTCAGCCGTGTCGATTGCGCCCGACGTGTTGGTGCTATTCGATCCATTGATCTGCAAATAGCTGGCGGCAAAGTTCAACGGTCCGTTGCCGTAACTTGCACCGACACTGTAGGCGCGATTCGAGCTGAAGTCCGTGCTGTTCGAGAACGCGTAAAGCGCTCCGAATTTCAACCCCGCAATGCTGTGGCTATTGAACTTGACGGCGTTGTTGATGCGTACCGAGTAGTCCAGGTTGTCATTGTCGAATGGGTGCGCGAAGCCCGTCTTCCCGAACGTCGACGCCACCTCGGAGAGCGGCGCGACGAAGTCGACACCCGAGTCGTACTGGCGGCCGAATGTGAGCGTGCCGTACTGAGCCGCATCGATACCGGCGTAAGCCTGCCGCCCGAACAGGCGGTTGTTCTGCCCGAGCTTGCCGTTCTGGATGTTGAAGCCGTTCTCGAGCACGAAGATCGCATGCAGTCCGCCACCGAGATCCTCGTTGCCGCGCAGGCCGAACTGACTACCGTTGATGTTGCCGCTCGTCGCCTGAATGAGAGAGCCTGCGCTTGAGCCTTTCTTGACGTTGTTCGTGTACATGATGCCGGCGTCAATCAGGCCATAAAGTGTGACTGAATTCTGGGCATGCGCCAGCGGAGCGATCAGGCTGGCCGCGACAGTAGCGCCCAGGAAGAGCTTCTTGGTCAAAGTTGACTCCGGGAAATGGTGACAGTGCGAGTTGTGCCGTTAGAGGGAGTCGATGCTAGAAGTCTGTCCGCTGCAGCGGAACTGATCTCTTGTCATATACAAATCACCGATCGTGTTATTGGTTTTTTGACGATGGCTTCGTGAGGACTTTATATAACGGCATCCTAATTACTTTGCCGGTACAGGATATGTTGTGAAAACCGTTGACGGGTGGCGCTTTTCGCTTGACCAGCCACTCATCCTCTCTGCACTGCAAAGCGCAAGAAAACAGATTCTCATTAGTCTTCGCGCGAACCGGGTTACTGCGATTCATCTATGCCGTGTAACAGACCCTTCCAGTTTGCGACACGGACTTCACCATTCCGTGATCGACTGTGAAGGCTAATGAGCGGCATTCCCGGACAAGGCCGTCGTCCGCATCGACGCGAGCCATGCGTCAGACAGAGCTGTCGGATACCATGAGTTGATAGTCGAGTCGCACCTCGCGCCTACTCGTTGCGAGTGCGCTTGAGAAAGCCGGACACTCTGCCGGCAGATCGATCAACTAATCCGCGTTTTTGGCGCGGCGTCGCAGTTTGGGACCGCATTCCCTCGCGTTCCAGCCATGAGCGGAACAGCATGACCAGGTCGTCCGCGGACTTGCCATCCGGAACATAGGTGCAATAGCTCCGCGACGGCAGACGCGGCCCAGCGAAAGGCGCGACAAGCCGGCCAGCCGCAAGATCGTCGGATACCAGCGCAGTCGGCCCCATCGCAATGCCTATCCCGTCGATGGCAGCCTGCAACGTCAGATAGAAATGGTCGAAAGTGAGCGCGGCAGCCGGCCTGAGTTCGGGAAGCTTTGCGCTTGCCAGCCAGTCCGGCCAAAGCCGCGGAAGACTCGACGTGTGCAGCAACGTATGCTGCCGCATATCGTCGGGTATTCGAAGCGCCAGTCGCTGCAATAGCGCCGGACTACAGACCGGGATCCGCTCTTCGGACAGGAATGGCCGCATCGAATAGCCATAGAACGTATCCGGACCACCCCGGATGACAATGTCATAGACGTCTTTCAGACTCTCCGCCGACTCGTTCGAGGTCACCACGTTGACCTCCACGTCCGGATGCTCGGCGCGGAACGCGGCCAGTCGCGGCACCAGCCAGCGCAGCGTGAACGTGGCGGGCGCATTCACGGTCAAGGTTCGCGAGAGCGTTGCGGGGAAGCCATATCTCGCCGTTGCTTGCGACAACTGCTCGAACAACGGACCGATTTCCTCCAGGTACGCCCGCGCCGCGGTAGTCAGCGCCACACGCCGGTTGTGCCGTTCGAATAACGGTGCGCCCAGCCACTCCTCGAGCAGACGCACGTGCTGACTTACCGCACCATGCGTGACGTGCAATTCGGCTGCCGCTTCCTTGAAGCTGCCGAGCCGCCCTGCAGCTTCGAAGGCACGCAATGCATTGAGTGGAGGCAGAACCCGTTTCATTCACGATAGTTTATCTAACACGACGACCCAATTTATCTCGTTTGTTGACGAACGACAAGATAGATATCCTGCTTGCTGCACTGCCGATTTGAGCGGCGACAGCCATAAACGGTCAGCGAGAACATCGGACGGCCACTTCTTGCCTTTCGCGGCGCGCAATCTCCCACACCCTTTCGAGTCTGGAGCCTCAATGCTCAGTTACACCGGCGGTCTCGTTCTGGTTGCCGCCCTGCTCCACGCAAGCTGGAATGCGATGCTGCACGGCAACCGGGACCGCTTCCTCTCCATGACGTGGATGAGCATCGCCATCGCGGCGGTCGCCTCGCTCGTGGTCCTGTTCACGCCGTCGCCGAGCGGCGCGGCCTGGCCGTATATCGTCGCGTCGGGGCTCTTGCATATCGTCTACAACGCGACCCTCGTGCGGGCGTACCGGCGCAGCGATCTGGCGCAAGCGTATCCGATCGCGCGCGGCTCATCGCCGCTGCTCGTCACGCTCGGCGCGGCGCTCTTCGCTCACGAAGCGATCGGCCCCTTGCACGCGCTCGGGATCGTGATGATCTCCGGCGGCATCATCGCAATCGCGCTGCAGGGGGGGCGTGTATCGCGCGCGAGTGCGCTGGCCGCGCTGACAACCGGCGCGACGATCGCGCTCTATACCGTGGTCGACGGCATGGGCGTGCGGTTATCGGACGGCCGCGCACTCGCCTACACCGCGTGGATGTTCCTGTTCTACTGGCTGATGCCCGTGTTGTTCATCGCGATGCGCGGAAGCTCGGCGCTGTGGGCACCGGTTCGGGTGGCGCCGATGGCCGTGGGCTCCTCGCTCGCCGGTGGCCTGGTGTCGATCGCGGCATATGGCATCGTGATCTGGGCGATGCAGTCGGGCGCGATGGGCGCGGTATCGGCGTTGCGCGAGACCAGCGTGGTGTTCGCGGTGCTGATCGGGCGGGTGTTGCTGCGGGAAACAGTCAGCGCACAGCGCTGGCTCGCGTGCGTGATCGTTGCGGCGGGGGCGGTTTGTCTGGGGCTTTAAAGCCGCAAAACTCGGAACACAAAAAAGCGATAATAGGCATCCCGCGGCCTCAGGCGCAAAGAACACCCCAATGATCATCCGCCCGCATCTCCATTGGTTTCGCATGCTGCTCGCCTGGCAGGGCTCAGTCCTGCCGCGATTGCTCCCGCGGCTCTTTCTGATCTTCTGCATTTCGATCGTGGCCGTGGCGGCTCACGACCATCTGCTGCCGATCTCGCTGAATCTCAACACCACCGCGCCGTTCTCCTTGATCGGCATTGCGCTCGCGGTTTTTCTCGGCTTCCGGAACAACGCCAGCTACGACCGCTGGTGGGAAGCTCGCAAGCTTTGGGGACAACTGCTGAACGAGTCGCGCTCGCTCATCCGTCAGGTGCTCACCTTGCCATCCCGGCCGTTGCCGAAAGAAGACGTCCGGGAATTTTTCACCGCGCTCAGCGCCCTTCCCCACGCGCTGCGTCATCAACTGCGCAGCAGCGACCCGCACGAAGACCTCGCCGCACGCCTGCCGCAAGCGCTTTTCGAGCGCGTCATGGCGTCGCGCTACAAGCCGGCCACCTTGATGCTCTACCTTGGCGAATGGGTGCAACGACAGGCTCGCGCAGGCGCGATCGATCCGATGGCGGTCATCGCTTTCGATCGGAATTTGAATGGACTTTCGAATGTGATCGGCGGATGCGAGCGCATCGCTTCGACGCCGCTGCCGTTCGCCTACTCGGTGATGATTCACCGCACGGTGTATTTCTTCTGCGCGTCCTTGCCGTTCGGACTGGTGGACAGCATCGGCATCTTCACGCCCGTGTTCGCGGTGTTCGTGGCGTACACGTTCATGGCGCACGAAGCCATTGCGTCGCAGATCGAAGAGCCTTTCGGCACCGACGACAACGACCTCGCACTTCACATGATGTCGACGGTGATCGAGGACTCCATGCGCGACCTGCTCGGCGAACCGGCTCTCCCGTTGCCGAACCCGGAAGCCGAAGGCTACATACTCAATTGAGCGCGCCTCAACTGAAGCGCGCCGCCCAACGCATGCTCAACTGTTGCCGGCTGTTTCCGACAAGCGCTTGAGCGTCGCCACCCGCGCGCCGATGATATCGATGCGGCCGCGCTCGTCGATCACCGGCGTCGTGGCATTCAGGTACGCGGTCCACGCCTTCTGCGCGCGCGTCAACGTGGGACGCGTGCGCGCCGGCATCTTCGACTGCAAGCGGCGGTAGTAGCGGTTCAGATCGAACATGGCGTGTTCGCACTGCGCGTCCGCACCGCAGGCACGCACCCGGCGCGGCGGATCGCCGCCCGCGTTCGCCTTCGCAACCGCGCTGCGCAGCACGAGCGCGCGGTCGCGTACCGGCTGCAACTGCATATCGGCTTCGGCGAGCACGTACATGGAGCCGTGCGTCGTGGCGAACACCGCCGCGAGCAACTGCTTCTCGGCGTCGCGCGACGCCTGCCAGCTCGCCTGGCTCTTTTCCCACTGCTTACGCTGCGCGGGCGGCAACTTCTGCTGAAGCTGCTGCCATGCATTGTCCAACGCGGTCTTCCAGCCGATCCGCGCGTTGTCCATGCACTGCACCTGCCCCGCCGTCGACGACATGTCGCTGCGCGCGAGGCACGCGCGCATCGACGCATCGATCGGATCGGCGGCGGCGACTTCGGCATGCGCCGGCAACGACGCCGCGCCGAATACCGCCGCCGCGACCAGCGACAGCGCGCAGACCACGCGCCGAGCGGGGCGCGTGCCCGACGGGGACGTCACTTGCCGCATCGTCAGCCGCGCACGCAATCGACGAAGTATTCGATGCGCCCGTTGATCGTTTCGCCGACCAGCCCGTGGATGTCCGTGTGGAAACCCGGGAAGCGCTCGTTGAACTCGCGCGCGAAACGCAGATAGTTGACGATGGTCTTGTTGAAGCGCTCGCCCGGAATCAGCAGCGGAATGCCCGGCGGATACGGCGTCAACAGAATCGACGTGACGCGGCCTTCGAGTTCGTCGATAGGCACACGGTCGATCTCGCGGTGCGCGAGCTTGGCGAACGCATCCGACGGCTTCATGGCCGGTTCCATGCTCGACAGGTACATCTCGGTCGTGAGACGCGCGATGTCGTTCGCACGGTAGACGCTGTGAATCTGCTCGCACAGATCGCGCAGGCCGACGCGCTCGTACATCGGATGATGCGAGACGAACTCGGGCAGCACGCGCCACAGCGGCTGGTTGTTGTCGTAGTCGTCCTTGAACTGCTGCAGTTCGGTGACCATCGAGTTCCAGCGGCCCTTGGTGATGCCGATCGTGAACATGATGAAGAACGAATACAGCCCGGTCTTCTCGACGATGATGCCGTGCTCGGCCAGATACTTCGTGACGATCGCGGCCGGAATGCCTGACTCGCCGAAGCCGCCGTCCATATCCAGACCCGGCGTGACGATCGTCGCCTTGATCGGGTCGAGCATGTTGAAGCCTTCGGCGAGCGGGCCGAAACCGTGCCACGCGTCGTTCGGGCGCAGCATCCAGTCTTCGCGCGAGCCGATGCCTTCTTCGGCGAATGTCTCCGGGCCCCACACCTTGAAGAACCAGTCGTCGCCGTATTCGGCGTCGACCTTGCTCATCGCGCGGCGGAAATCCAACGCTTCCGCGATCGACTCTTCGACCAGCGCCGTGCCGCCCGGCGCTTCCATCATGGCGGCGGCCACGTCGCACGAGGCGATGATCGCGTACTGCGGGCTGGTGGACGTATGCATCAGATACGCTTCATTGAAGCGATGCTTGTCGAAGCGGCTGTTCTTCGAATCCTGCACGACGATCTGCGAAGCCTGCGAAATGCCGGCCAGCAACTTGTGCGTGGAGTGCGTGGCGAACACCAGCGCGCCGATGCGCGGACGGCCCGCGCCGATCGCGTGCATGTCCTGATAGAACTCGTGGAATTCGGCGTGCGGCAGCCAGGCTTCGTCGAAGTGCAGCGTATCGAGCCAGTCGCCGAGCATTTCCTTGATCATCTCGACGTTGTAGATCACGCCGTCGTACGTGCTTTGCGTGATGGTCAGAATGCGCGGCTTGAGCTCCGGATTCTTCGCGAGGGCTTCGCGGGCGAACGGGTTCGCGAGGATCTTCTTCTTGATGTTTTCCGGCTCGAACTCGCTACGCGGAATCGGCCCGATGATGCCGAAGTTGTTGCGCGTCGGCGTGAGGAACACCGGAATCGCGCCGGTCATGGTGATCGCGTGCAGGATCGACTTGTGGCAGTTGCGGTCAACCAGCACGATGTCGCCCGGCGCTACCGTGCCATGCCAGACGATCTTGTTCGACGTGGACGTGCCGTTGGTCACGAAGAACACGTGGTCCGCGCTGAAGATGCGCGCGGCGTTGCGTTCAGAAGCCGCCACCGGACCCGTGTGATCGAGCAACTGGCCGAGTTCGTCGACGGCATTGCACACGTCCGCGCGCAGCATGTTCTCGCCGAAGAACTGATGAAACATCTGGCCGAGCGGGCTCTTCAGAAACGCGACGCCGCCCGAGTGTCCCGGGCAGTGCCACGAGTAGGAGCCTTCGTCCGCGTACTGCACCAGTTCCTTGAAGAACGGCGGCGCGAGCGAATCCAGATACACCTTGGTCTCGCGGATGATATGGCGCGCGACGAACTCCGGCGTGTCCTCGAACATGTGGATGAAGCCATGCAGTTCGCGCAGGATGTCGTTCGGCAGGTGGCGCGAGGTGCGCGTCTCACCGTACAGGAAGATCGGGATGTCGGCGTTGCGGCGGCGCACTTCGGTCACGAACGCGCGCAGCGCGACGATCGCGGCGGCCAGCTCCGGCGTCTCGCCTTCCACCACCACGTTATCGACGTACGGCAGCAGCTCGTCGTCGTCGATCGAAAGGATGAAGCACGAGGCGCGGCTCGACTGCTGCGCGAACGAGGTCAGATCGCCGTAGCTCGTCAACCCGAGCACTTCCGCGCCTTCTTTCTCGATGGCTTCGGCCAGAGCCCGGATGCCGGAACCCGAGATGTTCTCGGAGCGGAAATCTTCGTCGATGATGACGACGGG
Source organism: Paraburkholderia sp. RL17-381-BIF-C (assembly GCF_046026435.1). Lineage (NCBI taxonomy): Bacteria > Pseudomonadati > Pseudomonadota > Betaproteobacteria > Burkholderiales > Burkholderiaceae > Paraburkholderia > Paraburkholderia sp. RL17-381-BIF-C. Next base: position 18,723 of record NZ_JARESX010000045.1, read on the forward strand.
AAAACGAAACTTCATGGGCGATTCTCCAAAAAGAACGACCGCTGCATTGTGTCAATTGCAGCGGTCACCCGGTATGGCTGGTGGTTCAGTACGCTGCGGACGTCACGTTCTCGGCAACGTGACGCCGTGCTGGCCTTGGTATTTGCCGCCGCGATCCGCGTACGACGTTTCACAAATCTCGTCGCTTTCGAAAAACAGCACTTGAGCGACGCCTTCGTTCGCGTAGATTTTCGCAGGCAAAGGTGTCGTATTCGAGAATTCGAGCGTGACGTGCCCTTCCCATTCCGGCTCGAACGGCGTCACGTTGACGATGATCCCGCAACGCGCATACGTGGACTTGCCCAGACACACGGTCAGGACGCTGCGCGGAATGCGGAAATACTCGACCGTGCGCGCGAGCGCGAACGAATTCGGCGGGATGATGCAGACATCGCCCTTGAAGTCGACGAACGACTTCTCGTCGAAATTCTTCGGATCGACAATGGTCGAGTTGATGTTCGTGAAGATCTTGAATTCGTCGGCGCAGCGGATGTCGTAGCCGTAGCTCGACGTGCCGTAGCTGACAATCTTCCGGCCGTCTTCGGAGACGCGAACCTGATCGGGCGCAAACGGCTCGATCATCTTGTGCGACTCGGCCATGCGCCGGATCCACTTGTCGGATTTGATAGTCATAGGTGAACGCTGCTCGACGTGAATGACAGGGGTGTGACGGATAACAACCCGGTAAGTCCCGGGTCACTTGGGGCTAACTGCGTGCGCGCCCGCACTACGCTCACTGGCGGGTGCGGGCCCTGACGGCGTGCCGTTCAGACGCGCTACGCTCCCGGCTGAATGCCGTGGCAGCGTGGCCAGGGCGGGCACTCCGGCCGGGCAGCCGAACGAAAGGCGCTTATTTTACGCGATAGTGAGAATGCTGCTGCGGGTGGGGCCGGGAACGCTTTCTGGCATGTCTCGAGAACGCCTTGCCGAGCGCTCGCGAGGCGCGCCGCCCGCGACTGTGCGGCGCGTTCGGGGCTCATTGGCGACTCATTGACGAATCAATCCGCAAGCGAGCGCGGGGCCCGCGCCATGCTGCGGGTAGGCGTACGGATCGGTCGCGTCGTGATGCAGCAGAACCGCGCGCTGCAGCACCGAGCGGATGCCGTCCAGAGAGACGTCCGGCGCGACGATGAAGCCCGTGGCCACACCGTTCGCGTCCGCGTGAATGTTGCCGAGATCGCCTTCGACCCGCGCGCCGGTTTTCAGACGCTCGGCGGCCGGCGAGAACACCTGGCCCGCACTGGAGCCGTCCGCGGCATTGCAGTCGCCGCGTTCGTGCACTTGCAATGCGTGGTCGCTATTGGGCGGCATGCCCGCGAGATTGTAGGTCACCTGCACGCCGTCCGAGCGCTCGATGAACGTGACGAGGCCGCGCGCCTGATTGCCCACGGTGGGCAGCAGCTGCGCGTCGGCGCGTTTTTCCTGTGGTCTCAGGAACGCGCTGCAGCCGCATAACAGCACACTGGTGGCAGCCAGGACGATGAACGCATGCACCGCCTGCCCGTCGATTCGTTTTCCCATGCGATCCTCTTGCCGGCCTGGTGGCCGCCCCTGCGGCCGCCGAGCCGAACTCGTGAAGTCGACATGATACCGCGAGACCAGGCGCAAACAGACGCCTTGGGCCCGTGTCCGAAGAGCTGTCAAGAGCGCCCCGGCGTTTTCTCAGGTGTTCTGCACGACGATGTTGGGAAACTTCGACGTCATGTCGCGCGCGCGCTCGGCGATATGGATCGCCACCTTGCGCGCGATCGACCGGTAGATCTCCGCGATACGGCCCTGCGGGTCCGCCACCACGGTCGGTTTGCCGGAGTCGGCCTGCTCGCGGATCGCGATGTCGAGCGGCAGGCTGCCGAGCACGTCGACGCCGTATTCCTTGCCCATGCGCTCGCCGCCGCCGGCGCCGAAGATATGCTCTTCGTGGCCGCAGTTCGAGCAGATATGCATGCCCATGTTCTCGACAATGCCGAGAATCGGAATGCCGACCTTTTCGAACATCTTGAGGCCCTTCTTCGCGTCGAGCAGCGCGATATCCTGCGGCGTCGTGACGATCACGGCGCCCGTCACCGGCACGCGTTGCGAGAGGGTCAGCTGGATATCGCCGGTGCCCGGCGGCATGTCGACGATCAGATAGTCGAGATCGTGCCAGTTGGTCTGCCGCAGCAGCTGTTCCAGCGCGGAAGTGGCCATCGGGCCGCGCCACACCATGGGGTTGTCCTGCTCGATCAGGAAGCCGATCGAGTTGGCCTGCAAGCCGTGGCCTGTCATCGGGTTCATCGACTTCTCGTCGGGCGACTCCGGGCGGCCGACGATGCCAAGCATCATGGGCAACGACGGGCCGTAGATGTCCGCGTCGAGAATGCCGACGGATGCGCCTTCGCTCGCCAGTGCCAAAGCCAGGTTCACGGCCGTGGTGCTCTTGCCCACACCGCCCTTGCCCGACGCCACCGCGACGATATTCTTGACGTTCGGCAACAGTTTCACACCGCGCTGCACGGTATGCGCGGCGATCTGCTGCGACACCTGCACCTGCACGTCGGCCACACCGGGCACGGCGCGCAGCGCATCGGCGAACTGCGCGCGGATAGCGTCGAACTGACGCATGGCCGGATAGCCGAGTACCACCTCGACGCTAACCGTGTCACCCTGCACGGCGACGTTCTTGACGTTCCTGGCCGCCGCGTACGGCCGGCCGGTGTTGGGGTCAGCGACGGCTGCGAGGGCAGCGTCGACCAAAGCCCGATCGATACTCATTGACACTCCGTGGGGAACACCTGCGGCGCAGCGGAATCGAAGTCTCGGCCACGCGCCGGAATTTGAAAGAAATTGTTAGACAGCATTGCGAAAACCCGGTGCGCCGGGCACCCTTCGGGCAGGCGGAACGCAATGGGGCCGCATCGCTGCGTGCTTCAACCACCATTGTAGTGGCTGGCGCCACGCCTTGCCGGAAGACCCTTCTTCACTGTCGGACCGAGGCTGAATCAGGTGTAGGACTTCTCCTATTATCGAGCCGACGGCTTTACTGCCGTCATGTTCGCCGTATAGATTGGTCGCTTGTCGCTGCCTTTTTTGCCTGACTCGCTTTACTCAAGAGGAATTTAAAATGAATGCAAAAATCATGACTCGCCTGGCTGTCTTTGCCGTTGCCGGTTCATTGCTGGCAGGCTGCGCCACCCAACAGGGCACCAACACGGCGGTAGGTACGGGGGTGGGCGCTGGTACTGGCGCGGCGCTGGGCGCGATCTTCGGCGGCGGCAAGGGCGCGGCGATCGGCGCTGGTGTCGGCGCGGCGGTGGGCGGCATTACCGGCTACAACTGGCAAGCCATTCATAACAAGCTGTCGGGCGCCACCAAGGGCACCGGCACGCAGATCACGGAACAACCGGACGGCTCGCTCAAGCTGAACATTCCGAGCTCGGTGACGTTCGACACCAACAGTTACGCAGTCAAGCCGTCGTTCGCGCCGGTGCTGGACCAACTGTCGCAAACCATGCAGCAAAACCCGGAACTGATCGCTCAGGTGGTCGGCCACACGGATAGCACGGGCCAGCCGGCCTACAACCAGACGCTGTCGGTCAACCGCGCCGAAAGCGTGACGGGTTACCTGGGCCAGCGCGGCGTCGCGCCGCAGCGCCTGTCGGCACAAGGCATGGGCCAGACCCAGCCGATCGCCGACAACAACACCGAAGCCGGCCGTGCCGCAAACCGCCGCGTGGAAATCTATCTGCGCGCCACGGCTCAGCACGCCACGCAATAAGCACAGGACTTGGGGAGATTGAGGAAACCGCTCGCCGGGCTGCAGCGCCCGCGAGCGCTCTGCTTGAGAAAGCCGTGGAAGGCGGGAGAAAGGAATCTCGCACGAGAACGAAAAAAATTTCGAACTCTGCGGAAAATCCGCTGTCTGTCTTTACGGTACGTGGCTGGCGATGCCGCCGCGTCACCATTCTCCTCTTGTCGTTGTTGCTCCGGGGTTAATAGCCCCGGTTTTTTTTGGGCGCTCGGTTTACGCACCGTGGTAGTCCTCCCGGGCACATACCGTCCTGGCCGGCAACGACTCAGGCCGCGCCCCACCCGGCCCGCCCCGCGCCGGGTGCCTGCCCTGCTAGAATCAACCCTTCGTCCCACCGCAGGCTCCCATTATCCTTATGTCAGCACCCGCAACCGATCTCTCCGTAGGCGCGCCCTCAGGCCGCCGCCAGATTCTCGTCACGTCGGCCCTTCCGTATGCGAACGGGCAAATCCATATTGGCCATCTGGTCGAATATATCCAGACGGACATCTGGGTCCGGACGTTGCGAATGCACGGGCACGAGGTCTACTACGTTGGCGCCGACGACACGCACGGCACGCCGGTCATGCTGCGCGCGGAGAAAGAGGGTCTCACGCCGAAGCAGCTGATCGACCGCGTCTGGCAGGAACACAAGCGCGATTTCGACAGCTTCGGGATTTCGTTCGACAATTACTATTCGACCGACTCCGAAGAGAACCGCGTTCTCAGCGAAAACGTCTATCTGGCGCTCAAGGAAGCCGGCCTGATCGACGCGCGCGATATCGAACAGGCGTATGACCCGGTCAAGGAAATGTTCCTGCCGGATCGCTTCATCAAGGGCGAATGCCCGAAATGCGGCGCGAAAGACCAGTACGGTGACAGCTGCGAAGTATGCGGTTCGACTTATCTGCCCACCGAACTGATCAATCCGTATTCGGTCGTTTCGGGCGCCACGCCGATTCGCAAGACCTCGACGCACTACTTTTTCCGTCTCTCCGATCCGCGTTGCGAGAATTTCCTGCGCGCGTGGGTGGGCGGTCTGGCACAGCCGGAAGCCACCAACAAGATGCGCGAGTGGCTCGGCGACGCCGGCGAAGCCAAGCTTGCCGACTGGGACATCTCGCGCGACGCGCCGTATTTCGGTTTCGAAATTCCGGGCGCGCCGGGCAAGTATTTCTACGTGTGGCTGGACGCGCCGGTCGGCTATTACGCGAGCTTCAAGAACCTCGCCGAAAAGCGCGGTCTGGATTTCGACGCGTGGGTCCGCAAGGGTTCGAAGGCCGAGCAGTATCACTTCATCGGCAAGGACATTCTGTATTTCCACACGTTGTTCTGGCCGGCCATGCTCGAGTTTTCGGGCCACCGCACGCCGACCAACGTGTTCGCGCACGGCTTCCTGACCGTGGACGGCGCGAAGATGTCGAAATCGCGCGGCACCTTCATCACCGCGCAAAGCGTGATCGAAACGGGCCTGAATCCGGAATGGCTGCGCTACTACTTCGCGGCCAAGCTGAACAGCACGATGGAAGACCTCGACCTGAACCTCGACGACTTCCAGGCACGCGTGAACAGCGATCTGGTCGGCAAGTACGTGAACATCGCGAGCCGCGCCGCCGGGTTCCTGATCAAGCGCTTCGACGGCCGCGTGCAGGACAGCGCGATGCAGCATCCGCTGCTCGCCTCGTTGCGCGCCGCCGTGCCGCAAATCGCCGCGAACTACGAAGCCCGCGAGTACAACCGCGCGCTGCGTCAGACCATGGAACTGGCCGACGCCGTGAATGCGTACGTCGACACGGCCAAGCCGTGGGATCAGGCCAAAGACCCGGCGAACGGCGTCGCGCTGCACGAAACGTGCACCGTGAGCATTGAAGCCTTCCGCCTGTTGTCGCTGGCGCTCAAGCCGGTGCTGCCGAAGCTCGCCGAAGCGGTCGAAGGCTTCCTCGGCATCGAGCCGCTGGTGTGGGCGGACGCCAACGTGCCGCTCAGTTCCACCCGGCCGATCAACGCGTACAAGCATCTGATGACGCGCGTCGATCCGAAGCAGATCGAAGCGCTGATCGCGGCCAATCGTGACTCGCTGCAAGCTACGCCAGCAGCCGCCGCGCCGGCCGACGCCAAGTCCAAATCGAAGGCAACCAAAGCGGTCCCCGCTAACGAGGAAACGCCTGGCATCATCTCGATCGACGACTTCGCGAAGATCGATTTGCGCATTGCGAAGATCGTCGACTGCAAGGCGGTGGAAGGGTCGGACAAGCTGCTGCAACTCACGCTCGACGTCGGCGAGGAGAAAACCCGCAACGTGTTTTCGGGCATCAAGTCCGCGTATCAGCCGGAGCAACTGGTCGGCAAGCTGACGGTGATGGTGGCCAACCTCGCGCCGCGCAAGATGAAGTTCGGCATGTCCGAAGGCATGGTGCTGGCCGCCTCCGCGACCGATGAGAAAGCCGAACCGGGCCTCTACGTGCTCGAACCGGATAGCGGCGCAAAGCCGGGCATGCGCGTGAAGTAAAGCGCGGCGGCTCACGCCGCAGGCACGAATGAAAACGGCACGCTCCAAAGGGCGTGCCGTTTTTTTTTGCCTGGGCGCGGCGGTTCAAGTCCGCATTACGCGCCTCACCAACGGATCCGGTCGAAGCGACGCGTATAGAGCAGATCGACGCCGTCGAACGTGCCGCCGTAAGCCGCGACCGACCAGTAGCGCGTGAGGTTGACCGTCGCCTTGATCGCATTGCTCGCCGATTGCAGCCCCTGTTCGTAGCCGATCACGAGCCACTCGTTGATCGCCTTCGACACCATCACGACTTGCGGATCGGTCAGTCCGACTTCGCTTCGGCCGATCGAAAACTCGTCCAGCCCGAAGGTCTGCGCAATCCGCTTGCCGCTCGCGCTGCCGAGCAACGCGAGCGCCGTGGTCATGGTGCTCTGCTGACCCAGGTTGTTGCCCTGATCCGTGCCGTGACCGAATAGCAGCCACGAGAGCTTTTCGTTGTCCGGCACGCTCGGCTCCGACACCAGCTTCGCGGTCGGGAACTGAACCGTGCCCGTGACCTGCACGCCCGCCTCGACCTGCTGATTGCGGCGCATGGCGAGGATGTTGATGCCGGGATTGGCCACCGGACCGTTGAACGTGAAAAAGCCGTTCTCGATGTTGAGCTTGCGGCCGAACGCGGTGTAGGTCGAACCCGGCGTGACACGCACGTTCCCCACCGCGCGCAGCGGCAGATTCGGCGCGCTCATGGCGGTGATCGTGCCGCTCAGGCCCAGATCGGCGCCCTGCCCGCGGAAACGGAAGCTGTTGCCGAGGTTGATGTCGATATTGGCGCGCGGCGCGAACGGGCCGATCGGCTTGTTGGTGCCCGCCACGGGCCGTGTCCGTTCGCCCGCCACCGACCCGTCGGGACGCACCACCACCACGTCGTCGCCGAGCTTCGGCGCGGACTGCTCCGGCATATCGAACAACGCGTGATCGACCATGAATTTGCCGTTGATCTCCATACCGCCCAGCGTCCCGCCATTCGCCACGCTCGCGCTGCCCGACAGCGACAGATTACGATCCGGCGCCGCGAACAGTTCGAGCTTGTCCGCAACAATGCTCGCAGTCAGGTCCGGCTCGGCGCCGTCCAGACGCACGCGGCCCGTTGCGCGCAGCGTGCCGCTCGCGCCATGAAATTCGACCTGCTGGAAGTCGACCAGATTGTGCGACAGCGCGATGCGCACCACGCCGTCCTTCAACTGCACGCCCTGGTCGACCATCGTCGCGGAAAGGCCCTCGCCGAGCAGCGAGCCGGTCAGGTTCGGTTTGGCGACGGTGCCGCCGAGCGCGAGTTTGAGCGCGAGGTGCCCGTCGAGCAGATAGCTCGGACCGAACAGGCCGCCGGTCGTTTTCAGCGACGGCACATTGGCATTCACATTGCCGGTCAGCGCGCCCTCTTCGCTGACGGTCAGGAAGCCGTCGCGCATGACCAGCGTGGTGTGCGCATCCGCGTCGATCACGCCGATGCGGCTCGCCTGCGCGTGCACGGTGGCGTTGAGGCGATTGCCGCCGCTGAACTCGGCGCGCGCGGTGATATCCGTGATACCCAGCGAAGCGAGACCCCGGCCGATTTCGACTGTGACGTCGCCGCTGCGGCGCTTCAGCTGGATATGGCCGCTCGCCGTGCTGCCGAGCGCGAAGTCCCAGTCGCCGTCGAACACCAGATCGGTTTTGACGACGGGCGGCTCACCGGTGATCTCGCGCCGCAGATCCTGCAACCTCACGGCCGAAATGCCCGTCAGGCTGCCCGTCGACTGAATCTTCCCATGGTCGAAGGCGAAGGTTTTCAGGCTCAGTACCGCGCCTTCGAGCGTGAGCCTCGTTGCCCCGAGCGTCAGGTGGCTTGGCCCGGCGCTGACGGCGAGCGGCGACTCCAGATTCAGCGAAGGCGTGCCGCGATTCTGCAGGCGGGTGACGGTGCCGTCCCAGCGCGTGCCGTCGCGCGCTTCGGTCAGCTTGCCGTTGGCGGCGAGCGTGAGATCGAGCGGACGGTCCTGCAGCTTGCCGGTGGCCGCGGCCTCGAGCGTGTGATTCGCGCGCGTGCCGGACAAACGCGCCGTGAGCGTGCTCAGATCGACGCCGCCCGCGCTGAGATTGCGCGCGTCGGTGGTGAAGACGAGCGCGCCGTTCGCGCCGTCGCGCAATTCAGCGTGCCCTTCCGCATGACCGACGCGGTTGCTGCTGAACACCACGCTGTCCGCCTTGTAGTTCAGCACCACATTCGGATGCGCGAACGAGCCGGTGATGTCGCCATCGGCAGCGACAAGTCCCGCGAGGCCAAAGCCGAGGCGCTCCAGTTCCGGCGCATCGACGCGAAACTTCAGCCGGTCGCCGCGCGCGCCGAAGCTGCCTTGCAGATCCACCTGGTTGCCCGCCACCGAGAGGTTCGCGCGGCTCGGCAGAATGCGCGAGCCCGCCAGTTGAATCGTGCCGCCGCCGGTTAGCGGCAGGCCGTCGTACACACTCGGGCCGAGCTTGAAGTCGGCCTTGGTCGTGAAGACCGGCCCGAGCATGCCGGCCGCGGTGAGCGTGCCGTTCACGCGCGCCTCGATCTTGCGGGCAGGTGGCGCGCCGCGTTTCGGCGACGGCGTTTTGCGCTGGACCACTTCGGTTTTGACTGCCGCCTTCGCGGTGTTTTTCACGGCGGCGGCGGCTTTGTCAGCGGGCGCGGCGCTTTTCGCGCCGGCGGTACTGCCGGCTTGCGCCGCGGCCTCCGCGCTTGCGCTCTTTTTCGCACTGCTCGCCGCCGGCGCCGGGCCGGCCACCGGCGTGCGCGACGGCATCTGCGAAGCCAGCGTCAACGGATCGAAATCGGTCAGTTGCGCTTTCACGTTGTAGGTGGAATTCGCGTCGTGCTTGAGCGCGCCGGATAGATCGATGCGGCCTTTGCCCGACGTGATGCGCACGTCGTTGAAGCTCATGCGGGCTGGATCGAAGGTGATCTTGCCTTGGGCACGTAGCGCCGCTTTCGGGTCGGCCAGGTCGAGCGTGAGACTTTGCACGTCGTCGTTCAGGCGGATGCCGATGGGACCGGAAAGCTGCGTAGGCCGCACCGTCGCTTGCAGTGCGTTCAGGTCGAGCCCGGCGACCCGCAGATCGAACTGTCCGCGCTTGCCGCTCAGCGCGCCGCCGCCGGTGAGCGTGGCGCTCTTCACGAGGCGCACGTTCAGGTTCGAGATGCGCTGCGTCTGGGCGTCGAGTCGCACGTCCGCGTTGGCGTCGATCAGCGGCAGCAGGTTCTGGTCGATCGCGCCGGGTTTGGCGTTGACGATCGAAACATGCCCGGCAACCGCGAACCCGGCGGTGCTTTTGCCGGACGCGTGGGACTGAGCGCCGTGTTTGCCGTTTGCGGCAACGGGAGGCTGTGCTGTGCTGGCCGCACCCGCCTCGCTCTTCCCCGCCACGTCTGCACCCTGCCCGACCGGCTGCAATTCCGCCCGCACGGCCAGATCGGCCTGCGGCGCGCCGGGCGCAAAGGCCTGCGGATTGATGTGATCGAAAGTCAGCGTGGCGCGCTGTAAAGGCACGTCGCCGAAAGGCTCGGCCTCGACCCTCGCGTGACCCGCGAGCTTCATGCCGCTCGCATCGAGTTCAGCGATGAGATTTTCCAGCGAGCCGCTCAGATGGCCGCCCACCTGCACCGCCTCGTTGTTGACCTTGCCCGAATAGCCGACGTCCCCGCTCAGCGGAAACGGCCGCACGCCGTCGAGTCTGGCCGCCGCCGTCACCGCGCCGAACGGCGTATCCAGCCGCTCGATCGCGGCCTCGTGATGGCGCCCGTCGCTGCGGCCATGAAACACGAAGCGCGACAACTCGGTTGTCGACGCGCCCTGATGCAGCAGCAGTTTGTCGAGCTGGACATCGCGGACGTCGAGCTGCATGGGCAAGCGCAAGTCTTGCGGCAGCTTCATCGGCCCGCTGCTCGACGACGATGCGCCGATGCGCGCGTCCACCGTGCCGACATGCAGATACTCGATGGTGAACCGCCACGGTTCGCGCGTGAGTGCCCAGCGGCCCGCCACGCGGTCGATCTGGATATCGGTGCCGCTGCCGTCGAGGCTGCGCCAGCGCACCTGGCGCAATTGCAGGCCGTTGGCGAGCGCACCGCTTTCGAGCGTGCCGCTCAGCTTGCCGCCCAGCAGCTTCACCGCCGCCTGCCATGCATAGGCGGTGCCGCGCTCGGTCGTCAGCGCGCCGTACAGCAAACCCACCGCCAACGCCAGCAACAGCACCACCACGGCCACCGTCCACGCGAATGTTTTCAGCAGCAGCCGGCCGAGCCTGCGCCTCCTCGGCGGCTCGGGTGGCGGCTGCTGTCCGGGCGGCTCTCCTGGTGGAGCGTCGGGCGGCTGCGCCGGAGGTTGGGCGGAAACGTCCGTGGTCATGCGGGGATCATGTAGAAGCAGGTTTCCATCAGAAGGCAATGCCGAGCGTCAGGTACGGTCGCACGCTCCTGTTGCGAATCCCGTAGGCGACATCGACGTTGACCGGGCCGACCGGGCTGCGCCAGCGCGCCCCAACGCCTACGCCCGGATAAAAGACTTTTTCGCCCCACGTGTCCGTGGCGGTGCCGACGTCGAAGAACGCGGCCGCGCCCCAGTCGTGGTTGAACCAATGCTGATATTCGGCGGTCGCCGTGACGAGATACTTGGTGGGCAGCACCGAACCATCGACGTTATTACCGATGCTCTGATAGCTATAGCCGCGCACCGAATTCGAACCGCCCGCGCGAAACAGCAGCGACGCCGGAATACCGCTCGAACTGCCGCTCGTAAACACGCCGCCGAGTTCGGCGCGAATCAGCACGAGGTCTTCCTTGCCGATCGGCAGATACTGCTGACCGCGCGCGTAGCCGCGGATGAAAGTCTGGTCGGTGAGCACGCCTTTGACCGCGAAGCCTGCCTCGACGTGAATCAGGTTGCCCTTGCGCGGGAACAGCGGGTCGTCGGTGTTGCGCCGGGTCCACGACCAGGACGGCACCAGCGCGCGGCTCGTAGTCGGCGCGGCCGAGTTCTGATCGAGCCGGTCCTGGTAGAACAGCAGCGCGTAGTTGTAGTCGATGAATTGCGAGGTCCGGGCTCGCTGCACGCCGCCGCGAATACTGTAGATACGCGTATCGGAAACGTCGGTCGTGGTGTAGGACGCCAGCATGCTGTTGGTCCACGCACGCTGCCCAGGCGGCATGGAGAGTTCGATTTGCCCGTATTGCTGAACCTGGTCGACGCGGCCCTGGACCGTGAACGGCCACGCTTTGCCGAACGTGTCGAGGTACGAATAGGCGCCCTGGACCAGCGGGCCGTTGTCCGTCGAATAGCCTACGCCGCCGCGAATGCTGTTGTACGGATACTCCGACACCTTCACGTGCATGGGCGTCTCGACCGGTTTGGCGGGGTCGCTATCCACGTCGATCGCGACGCTCGCGTAGTACGGCGTGTTTTGCAACTGGCGCTGTAATTCGGCGACGCGCTGCACGTCGTAAATATCGCCCACCGAAATCGGGTTCACATTGTTGACGATCTGTTCCGGGTAGCGCCGCGTGCCGGATACGTCGAGCTTGCCCATCGTGAAGGTCGGCCCGCTTTCGTACGTAACCGACAGTTTCGCCTCGTGCGTGCGCGGATCGACGCGCGCCTCCGAGTGGTAAATCTTCGCGCCCAGATAGCGGCGCGACTGCAAGGCCTTGAGCGACGCATTTTTCGCGTCGTCCCACTCGCCTTGTGAGAACGGATCGCCTTCGTGCAACGAAAACGCGAAGCGTGCGGCATTCTCCTGCGCTGGATCCTCGGTCAGCACCGGCCCGCGAAACGACAGCGAAATCGACGTGATGAGGGTTTGCGGGCCGGGATCGACGCTCACCGTGACGCGTTTCGTATCGTCGACGGTGCGCACGTCGGTGCGCACGACCGGCGTGAAATAGCCCTGCGTGGAAGCCAGATCACGCACCTGCTGAGGCGTGGCGGTGATCAGAAACTCGAACTGGTCGTCGCTGATATCGGGACGTTTGGCGAAACGCGCGATATCCAGATGGGCTTCGAGCAGTTTGCGCAGAGCGCGCGGCGTGGCTTCGATATCGACCTTGTAGCTGGCCGCGGCTTTCGCCGCATGAGCGTTGCCGGCCGCCAGCGTCAGCATGACGAGGCCGAATGCCAGCCACGCGCGCAGCCAGTGCCGCATGGGCGTGACAAGCCCATGCCCGTCACCGGCCTTGCCGCGCCGCAGCCGCGGCTTGTCGATCGCACACCCCGCCAAACAGGACCTCCGGCCGTGGTTGATGAATTTTATCGCTCGGGCGCGCCGCGGCGGCCGAAGCTCGCTATTTGACCACATCGGCGAGCTGCCGCGAGATCTCTAAAAATGCGTCCGCAGCGTGCGGACGGGCCTCCCCGTCCGGTTCGCGCGCGCCGCGACTCGCCGCGCAGCACCCTGACGCCCGCGACTGAGATACCGCTGCGATGACGCCACTTCCAGGCGACCTTGGGCGCAAAACTCAAGGCCGCCTCCAAGCCACCTTGGACGCAAACCCAACGTCGCACCCAGCCGCCTCGACGCAAACCCAACGCCGCCTGCAAGCCACCCTGCCGGCGCCGCGCCCGCCTTTGACGCCCGCCGCGCCGCACGGGTTCCGGACATTCTGGTGCGCCGGCCGCCCGGCACTGCCGCCGTTTTTCGACCGCGCGCCGCGCATGCGGTAAAATTATCGGATAGCAGTGGTGTCTGGCGAATGACCGCCGGGCAGCCGCCAATTTCCATACCACGGACGTCGAGCCATGTATCAATCGGACATCACCCAGTTCCTGAACCAGCTCAAGCAACAGAAACCCAATCTGGAAGCCGAACAACGCCGCGGCCGCGCGCTGCTGTGGGACAAACAGCCGATCGATCTCGAGGAACGCGCCGAGCAGAAAGCTTCGCGCGTAGAACAGACGCCTTACTCGTACTATCAAAACTTCTAAGCGCGTGAGTCACGCCGACGAGGCACACGGCGCACCGCCGGCCCCCGCCGACGCCGCGCTCGCCGCGCCCGCCACCGATTCGACACCCGACACCGTCGACGGCATTGCTTTTGCACGCCTGTACGGCGAGCCGCTCTTCAAGATGCCGACGGATCTGTACATTCCGCCGGATGCGCTCGAGGTGTTTCTCGAAACGTTCGAAGGACCGCTGGATCTGTTGCTGTACCTGATCCGCAAGCAGAACTTCAACGTGCTCGACATTCCGATGGCGGACGTCACGGTGCAATATCTGGGCTACGTCGATCAGTTGCGCCAGACCAATCTCGAACTCGCGTCCGAGTATCTGCTCATGGCCGCGATGCTGATCGAGATCAAGTCGCGCATGCTGCTGCCGGTGAAAAAGGCCGACAGCGGTGAGGAAGCCGAAGATCCGCGCGCCGAACTCGTGCGGCGCCTGCTCGAATACGAGCAGATGAAGCTCGCCGCGCAGCGCATCGACCAGTTGCCGCAGCTCGGACGCGATTTCCTGCGCGCCGAGGTTTATATCGAACAAAGCATCACGCCGCGTTTTCCCGACGTGAACAGCGAAGACCTGCGCGCCGCGTGGGCCGACGTGATCAAGCGCGCCAAGCTGGTCCAGCATCACAAGATTTCGCGTGAAGAGCTTTCGGTGCGCGAGCATATGAGCTCGATCCTGCGGCAGCTGCAAAACGCCCGCTTCGTCGAGTTCTCCGACCTGTTCGACACGAGCAAAGGCGTGCCGGTGGTGGTGGTGAATTTCATCGCCGTGCTCGAACTGTGCCGCGAGTCGCTCGTCGAAATCACCCAGGCGGAACCATTCGCGCCGATCTATGTGCGCCTCGCCTACCTGCCCGCCTGAGGCCCTCAAACGGGGCACAATTCCGCTGCACGGGAGAGTAAGCCTCTTTTCGGTGCGGCAGCCGCTCAAATCCACTACAATCCCGCGCTCCGAACCTGTCATTACCAGTGAGGCGGCGGCCCGCGCGATTCCTTAGGGTTTTGCGTCCACCCAGTCTCGCGCCGCGCGAGGAAATCCCTGTCCGATCATGAAAGTCATCAGCTCGATCCATGAATTGCGCGACCAGTTGCGCGGCCAGAATCGCACCGCCTTTGTGCCGACCATGGGCAATCTGCACGAGGGCCATCTGTCGCTGATGCGTCTCGCGCGTCAGCACGGCGATCCGGTCGTGGCGAGCATCTTCGTCAACCGGCTGCAGTTCGGTCCGAACGAGGATTTCGACAAATACCCGCGCACGATGGAAGCGGACATCGAAAAGCTCCAGAAGGAAAACGTCTACGTGCTGTTCGCGCCGACGGAGCGAGACCTCTATCCGGAGCCGCAGGAGTACCGCGTGCATCCGCCGCACGATCTGGGCGACATCCTCGAAGGCGAATTCCGGCCGGGCTTCTTCCAGGGCGTGTGTACGGTCGTGATGAAGCTGATGTCGTGCGTGCAGCCGCGCGTCGCGGTGTTCGGCAAGAAGGATTACCAGCAGTTGATGATCGTGCGCCGCATGTGCAACCAGTTTGCGCTGCCCACCGACATCATCGCCGCCGAAACCGTGCGTGACGCCGACGGCCTCGCGCTCAGCTCGCGCAATCGCTATCTGCAGGCCGCCGAACGCGCCGAGGCGCCGGTGCTGGCTGCTGAACTGAACCGCGTGCGCGAAGCCGTGCTCGGCGGCGAGCGCGACTTCAGGAAGATCGAACAGGCGGCGATGGCGGCGTTGGCCGCGCGCGGCTGGCAACCCGACTACATCGCGGTGCGCAAGCGTTCGAACCTGCTGCCGCCGGGTCCGCAAGACGCGAACGAGGAACTGGTCGTGCTGGCTGCCGCCAAGCTCGGCGCCACTCGTCTTATCGACAACCTCGAAATCTGAAGTCGTCTTGGACAGACGTCGACACGCATAAGAAATCACACAGGATTGGTCATGCAACGCAACATGCTGAAGTCGAAGATCCACCGCGTCGCGGTCACGCATTGCGAACTGCACTACGAGGGTTCGTGCGCGATCGACGAAGATTTGCTGGAAGCGGCGAACATCGTCGAAAACGAGCGGATCGACATCTGGAACATCAACAACGGCGAGCGTTTCTCGACCTACGCGATCAAGGGCGAGCGCGGCAGCGGCATGATCTCGCTGAACGGTTCGGCCGCGCGGCGCGCGCAGCTGGGCGACCTGGTGATCATCGCGGCGTTCGCGGTGGTGGATGAAGCGGAACTGAAGGCCGGCTGGAAGCCAGACCTGGTATTCGTGGACGACAACAACAAGATCAAGGGCAGCCGCGATCACGTGCCGACGCAGAACTGGACCTGAACGCTCTGTCGTTCAGCTCGCTCTTTCAGCGCTGTCGTCCAGCTCTTTCGTTCAGCGCCGTAGCCTAGCTTCATCGTCCCGCTCTGCAGTTCGCTGACACGCCTGCCCCGCAGGCGATCCGCGAGGGAATTCACTGCCTGTACGGCCTGATCCGGCAGGCGGCGCGGCCACCAGCCCTGCCGCCTCAACCCTTCTTGCCGGCTCCGCTAGTCCATTCGATGATCGGCTGCCACTGCTCCAGATCCTTCTCCACACGGCTTTTCGCGACGTCCCACAAGGTCAGCCCGTGGGCCGCCAGTTGCACGTAATTCTGCGTGTCGCGCAAAAAACCCAGCACCGGCAGCTTCAGCCCCTCGACAAAGCGATGCAGTTGCTCCGCCGAGCGCGTGCGCGCATCCACGCGCATGCCGACCACACCGATTTCGATGGCGCCTTTTCTGACCGCCTTCTCCTTGGCCAGCCGCTCGAGGAATTCCTGAGTAGCGAGAATATCGAACATGGACGGTTGGAGCGGCACGATCACCTTGTCGGCCAGATCTAGCGCGATGCTCAGGCGATTGCCGTGCAGGCCGGCCGGTGTGTCGACGACAGCGTGCTCCAGCCCTTTGGGCGGTTTGACCGGCTCGTCCAGATTGACTTCCCAGGTCTCGATGGCCGGCAGCGTGTCGGGCCGCAGCGACAGCCACGCGTGCGCGGACTGCTGTTTGTCCAGGTCCGCCAGCGCGACCCATTCGCCAGCCGCGGCGAAATAGCCGGCCAGATTGGTCGACAGCGTGCTTTTGCCCACGCCGCCCTTCGGATTCGCCACCACGATCACCGTCATGAATTCTCCCGGAAAGAAGGCTGGGCCCCGCCAGCCGGTTTGCCGCGTATTGCTCTGACATGCGCAAGTGTGCCCGGAACCGGACCGGTTTTCAGGCACACCTGCCGATCCAGCCGTTGATAATATCGACAAATGCACGTTGGCCGAAGCCCCTTGACGGCTAATTGGCCACCGTGCGCTGCCGATTTATCCAACCAGGACCCGAATCTCATGAGCAAACTGCGCCCGGAATACACCGTCGAACGCCTCCACGAACGCCAGAAAGGCTCGCTGCCCGGCCTGCTGGGCGTGCATGTCCTGTCCCTGGACGAAGGCGAGTTGATCGCGGAATTGACCGTGCGCAAGGAGTTGCTCGCGCCGAACGGCTTTTTGCATGCCGCGACCGTGATCGGCCTCGCCGACACCGCCTGCGGCTACGCCTGCCTCGCGCATTTGCCAGAGACGGCGCG
Source organism: Paraburkholderia sp. RL17-381-BIF-C (assembly GCF_046026435.1). Classification (NCBI taxonomy): domain Bacteria; kingdom Pseudomonadati; phylum Pseudomonadota; class Betaproteobacteria; order Burkholderiales; family Burkholderiaceae; genus Paraburkholderia; species Paraburkholderia sp. RL17-381-BIF-C. The sequence goes on from NZ_JARESX010000045.1 coordinate 35,625, forward strand.
CAATTTCACGACCATCGAGGTGAAAAGCAATTTTCTCGGCACGGCGACCGAGGGGACGATCCGGGCGGTCGCGAAGAGCGTGCATCTGGGACGCAGCACGCAGGTGTGGGACGCCACGGTCACGGATCCGAAGGGCAAGACAATGGCGTTGTTCCGGTGTACGCAGATCGTTTTGTATTGATGAGGCGACGCTAGGACGGCGCCATGAAAAAAGGCACGCGGCCTTACGGCGCGTGCCTTTTCAACGATCCAGCTAACCGCTCAGGCGGCCACCGCCCGTGGCGCCTTCACCCCGCCGAACGACAGCGCCCCGCCGCCGAGCAGCGCCTGCACCACCAACGTCACCGCCCAGAATGCCGGATATTCCCAGCCGCCGTGCGGCGACGCAAAACCCCAGCCATTTTGAAGATGCTGCGACATCGCGCCGAGCATGAACGGCAGCAGCACGAGCGCGACCCAGCGGACCTGCACGCCGAGCAGCAGCGCAATGCCGCCGAACAGTTCGACGAAGGCCGTCACATAGCCGAGCCAACCCGGCAAGCCCAACGAGACGAAGAACTGCGCCGTGCCCGGCAGCGTGAAGACGAAAATCTTTTGCAGACTGTGAGCGAGATAGAGCACGCCCAGGGCGACGCGAAGGAGTAGAGCGGCCAGATCGGCGGAACGGTTCGGGTTCATGACAGGTCCTCGAAGAGAGAGAGACGGCGCGGAAAACGGCCGTCGATGTGAGCACTCTATTCGAACCATATGAAGCGAAAAACTACCACCCAAGCTTTGATTATTTCCCAATAGGATTTAATCCACCCTTCCTCGTTGATCCTGATCAACCAATCGCAGCAAAAAGTCTCGGCAGATCGAGGTGCTCGGCGAGCGTGTCCGCGAGGCGTTCCAGCGACGCCTCGCGCAACGCCGGGTAGTCGATTGCCTCGGCATCGCTCAAACCGGCCCACGCGAGCAACGCGGCACAGGCGGACGGTGTGTCGAACAGGCCGTGAACATAGGTAGCGAGAATCTGGCCATCGGCGGAGATCGCGCCGTCGGGGCGCGCATCCCGCGCGTCGCCCAGTTGCAAAGCGGGCGTGTCCAGCGCCGGCCCGTAAGTCTCGCCCATATGGATTTCGTAGCCGGCCACGTCGGGCGAGCCGGGCAACGCGAGGCGGCCGGTCACGTTCTTCAGCGTCTTGTCGCGCGTGAGCACCGTCGAGTAATCGAGCCAGCCGAGTCCCGCGGACGTGCCCGGCGCGCCCTCCACGCCATGCGGATCGGCCACTTCGCGCCCCAGCATCTGCATGCCGCCGCAAATGCCGATCACCCGGCCGCCATAACGCAAGTGCTTTTGCAGCACCGCATCCCAGCCTTGCGCGCGTAGAAACGCCAGGTCGCCGGGCACGTTCTTCGAGCCTGGCAGGATGATCAGGTCGGCCGGCGGCAACGGCGTGCCGCTTCGCACGTAATGAAAATCGACCTGCGGATGCGCGCGCAAAGCGTCGAAATCCGTGTGATTACTGATGTGCGGCAGCACCGGCACGACCACCCGCAGCATGCGCGCCGCGCCGCCACTGTGCGCCGCGCGCAATTCGGGCGGCAGCATGTCTTCCGCGTCCAGCGTCAGACTGTGCAGGTAAGGCACGACACCGAGCACCGGCTTGCCGGTCTGCGCTTCGAGCCAGTCCAAACCAGGTTGCAGCAAACTGATGTCGCCGCGAAAGCGATTGATGATGAAACCGCGCACCCGCGCCTGCTCGCTCGCCGACAGACAAGCAAGCGTGCCCGTGAGGTGGGCGAACACCCCGCCGCGATCGATATCGGCCACCAACACGACCGGGCAATCCACGGCCTCCGCAAAACCCATGTTGGCGATATCGCGGTCGCGCAGATTGATTTCGGCCGGGCTGCCCGCGCCTTCGACAAAGATCGTGTCGTACGCCGCCTGCAGACGCGCATACGATTGCAGCACCGCTTCGAAGGCGACGGGCTTGTAGTCGTGATACGCACGCGCGTCGAGATTCATGCGCGCCTTGCCGTGGATGATCACCTGCGCGCCGCGGTCGCTGGTCGGCTTGAGCAGCACGGGGTTCAGATCGGTGTGCGCGGCAATGCCCGCGGCCACCGCCTGCAAAGCCTGAGCGCGGCCGATCTCGCCGCCGTCCACGGTCACCGCGCTGTTGAGCGCCATGTTCTGCGGCTTGAACGGTGCGACCCGCACCCCGGCGCGGCGCGCGAGCCGGCACAAACCGGCGACCAGCGTGCTCTTGCCGGCATCGGACGTGGTGCCCTGGATCATCAGCGTGCCGCGCGGCACGGGTACGGCGTCATGCGAGGTCGAAGTGGTGGTCACGGAGTCTCGGGTTTGGCGGTAGACAGATAATGAAGCAAGACAATGAAGCAGGCGGCAACGCAGCGCTCATGCGGGGCGCCAGCCAAGCGTTTTCATCAGGCATCAGCGCGTGCCCGTAAGAAGCCGCGCAGCGTCGGCCGCATGCGATGCACTGCCGCGTTATGCATGGAACGCGGCATTATCCCATCGCGCCCGCCCGCACTGCACGCCGGTACAATCACGCGATGACTTCCCGCGACCTCACCTTCGTTCTCGGCGGCGCCCGTTCGGGCAAGAGCGTGCACGCCGAACAGCTTGCCACCGGCAGCGCCCTGCCCGTCACCTACATCGCCACCGCGCCCACGTCGGACGACGCCGAATTCAACGCGCGCATCGCCCACCATCGCGAACGGCGTCCGGCGCATTGGCAACTGATCGAAGCTGGCGTCGATCTCGCCGGCGCGGTGACGCAATGCGACGCGCCCGGCCACTGCATCCTGATCGATTGCCTGACGCTGTGGCTCGCCAACCTGCTCTGTCCGCCTGAAGGCGACGCCATGCCGGTCGATCGATATCACGCACGCGTCGCCGCGCTCGAATCGGCGCTCGTCAACGCCAAAGGCAAGGTCATCGTGGTCAGCAACGAAATCGGCCTGGGCGTCGTGCCACTCGGCGCGGCCACGCGCCTTTACGTCGACGAACTCGGGCGGCTCAACCAGCGCATCGCCGCGCTGAGCACGCAAGCCACGATGATGGTCGCCGGTTTGCCGCTCGCGTTGAAAACCGCGAGCCACGCGTAATGCTCTCGCTCCCGCTTCTCGTGACACTGGCCACCGCGGGCGTGGTGGTCGACCGTTGGTTCGGCGAGCCGCGCATCGCTCATCCGCTGGTGGGATTCGGCAAATGGGCGCTGCGTCTCGAAACGCGCTACAACACCGGCCGGCGCTTGCGGCTCAAGGGTCTGCTGGCGTGGTCGCTAGCCGTGATGCCGCCGGTGCTGATCGCCTGGTGTCTGGTTGCCGTTCTGCCGTTTTTCGCGGCCTGCGCGGTGCATATCGCGCTGCTGTGGTTCGCGCTCGGCGCGCGCAGTCTGCACGATCACATTGCGCCGATCGCGCAGGCGTTGGCGCAGCGCGACCTACCCCAGGCGCGCCTGCTGACCGCGCGCATCGTTTCGCGCGAAACCGAGCATGCGGACGAAGGCGCGCTGTCACGCGCCGCCGTCGAATCCACACTCGAAAACGGCAACGACGCGATCTTCGGCGCGCTGTTCTGGTTCGCCATCGCGGGCGGCCCGGGCGCACTCGGGTTTCGTCTCGCCAACACGCTCGACGCGATGTGGGGATACCGCACGCCTCGCTATTTGCGCTACGGCTGGGCCGCGGCGCGTATCGACGACGTGCTCAACTGGATTCCCGCGCGACTGACCGCCGCCAGCTACGCGCTGCTCGGCGACACGCACACCGCGTGGCGCTGCTGGCGCGACCAGGCGCCGCGCTGGGACAGCCCGAACGCCGGACCGGTGATGGCGGCCGGCGCGGGGAGTCTGAACGTTATGATCGGCGGCCCGGCGGTGTATCACGGCGCCGTCGAATACCGGCCGACACTCGGCTTCGGACACGCGGCCAACGCCGGCGACGTGAACGCCGCGTTGATGCTGGTCGAGCGCACGGTCATTCTCTGGCTTGCCGTGCTGATCGTGCTGGCGTTGCTGAGCGTGCCGTTCCATGTTTGATCGACTGAACGGCTGTGCGAACGAAGCCAATGAGCCGACCGAAAGGGCCACCGCAATCGACACCGTCGCGCACGGCGGTAACCTGCACGAAGCGGCAAGGCGCTACGGCATTCCGTACGCAGCGTGGCTCGATCTGTCGACGGGTATCAATCCGCACGGCTATCCGGTCCCACCGGTTCCCGCCGACGCGTGGCGCCGCCTGCCCGACGACGGCGACGATTTCGCCGCCTGCGCCGCGCGCTACTACGGCGCACCCGATGCCGCGCACGTGCTGCCCGTTGCGGGCAGCCAGGCGGCGATTCGCGCACTGCCCGCGCTGCTGCCGCGTGCACGGGTTGGCATCGCGCCGCTCACGTACGGCGAATACGCGCCCGCATTCGAACGCGCCGGCCATCAGACGATGGTGCTCGACGTCTCTCACGAAACGTTGCCCGACGCGCTCACGCATGCAGTCGTCGTGAATCCGAACAATCCGACCGCTACCCGTTTGAGCGCCGCCAGGCTGTTGCATTGGCATGCCCAGTTGAGCGCGCGCGGCGGCACGCTGCTGGTCGACGAAGCCTTTGCGGATACGATGCCGGAGGCGTCGCTAGCGGCGAGCACGTATCGCGACGGCCTGCTCGCGCTGCGCTCGCCAGGGAAGTTCTTTGGCCTCGCCGGCGTACGCGCGGGTTTCGTGCTCGGCGCGCCTGCGCTGCTCGAACGTTTGCGCAGCACGCTCGGCGCGTGGACGGTTAGTGGCCCGGCCCGTCACGCCGTTAAAGCCGCCTTTGCCGACGAAGTGTGGCAACGGCGCATGCGAACCCGGCTCGACGCCGAAAGCGCACGCCTCGTCGGCCTGTTGCATGCGCAAGGTTTCGACACGCGCAGCACGCCGCTCTTCGCATGGTCCGTCGACGCACGCGCCGCCGCTTTGCATGAAGCGCTGGCGCGGCGCGGCGTGTGGACGCGTCTGTTCATGCCCTCGGGCAGCGTTCGATTCGGCTTGCCTGCGAGCGAGACCGAATGGACCCGCTTTAACGAGAGTTTGCGCGACGCCGTTCGAGAGATCGATCCCACGCGAGCGGGTTGATGCTGCACAGACCTCGCATTCTTGCCACGCTCGTCAAACGTCTGCCGCATTTTCGCCCGATGAACCGACTCGTCCGCTTCACCCTCATCACTGCGCTCTTCAGCTACGCGTTGCATGCGTTTGCCGCCATCTCAGTGACTGACGACACCGGCGCGACCGTCAGCCTGCCCGCTCCCGCGCAACGTGTAATCAGCCTCGCGCCGCACGTCACCGAATTGCTGTATGCGGCGGGCGGCGGCGCCAAGGTGATCGGTGCGGTGTCGTACAGCGACTATCCGCCGGAAGCAAAACAGTTGCCGCGCGTCGGCGATAACAAGGCGCTCGATCTTGAGCGCATCGTCGCGCTGAAGCCTGATCTGATTGTGGTGTGGCGGCATGGCAATGCGCAGCGTCAGCTCGATCGCCTGCGCGAAATGCACATTCCGTTGTTCTTCAGCGAACCGCACCATCTCGACGACGTGGCCGTGTCGCTGACGAAGCTCGGACAATTGCTCGGCACGTCGCCAGTGGCGGATGCCGCGGCGGCCGCCTACCGCCAGGACATCGCGGCGCTGCGCAGCCGGTATGCGAGCCGCCCGCCGGTCAGCGTGTTCTATCAGGTGTGGGATCAACCGTTGATGACGCTCAACGGCGAGCATATGGTCAGCGACGTGATCGCGCTGTGCGGCGGCCGCAATGTATTCGCCAGACTCGAACCGCTGGTGCCGACCGTCTCGACCGAGGCGGTGCTCGCTGCGAATCCGGAGGCCATCGTCACCGCAGCACCGGGCGCGACGAAACCGGATACCACGTTGCCGCAACTCGGCGCATGGCGAGCGTGGCCGAGCCTGACCGCGGTGGCGAACAACAACCTGTTTGCGATCGACGGCGATCTGATCAACCGCCCGGCACCACGCATCGCGCAAGGCGCGAAGCAAATGTGCGAAGACCTCGACGTGGCGCGCTCACGCAGAAGGTCCGCCACGCCATGATGCCAGGGCGATCAGCGCCCTGCACGACTTACGCATTCCACCGCACCAGCGACCAGTGCTGCGTCTCATCGTTTCTGCGCAACCAGACGATGCCGCTCATATCGAGCGACCATCGCAGACAGCGCTCCAGCGGCACGTCCAGCACGATCGACGCGATGGCCCGCATCACGCCCGCGTGCGTAACCACATAGGCGGGCGACAACTCGCGCGTGAGCGCAAAGGCGTCGAGCCATGCCCGCACCCGCGCGACGAACTGCGCCACGCTCTCGCCGCCATGCGCACGCGCATGTTCGAAGTTCGCCGCCCAGTCGTCGAGTAGCTCGCGATCGATGGCGTCCCAGCGTTGCGCTTCCCAGTCGCCGAAGTTCATTTCCATCAGGCGATCGTCGTGACTGATCACACAGCCGAAGTCGTTCGCCATCTCGGCAGCCAGCGCCGAGCAGCGCTTCAAAGGACTCGACAACAGCACGCGTGGCGCGGGCACCTGCAAAGTGGCGAGCTTCAAGGCGAGCGCTGTCGACGACACCTCGGCAGCTTCGGCGAGCGCCACGTCGCTGTGGCCGTAACACACGCCCGCATCGAGCGCGACCGCGGGATGACGAATCAGGACGATATCCATATCAGCCCCACCAGATAAATGCTCAACTCAAAAATTTGCTGCGCGAAACCGAGGCAGTCGCCGGTATAACCGCCGATGCGTCTGACGAAATAACGGCCCATTGCCACGCGAAGTACGACCAGAACCACCAGCGCCGAGCCCGCGAAGCGCCAGTCCGGCGCAGCGAGTCCGTTCGGCCACAGCAGCCACGGCAAGCCGAACATCGCGGCGCTCACCAACGCACCGCCGTTCAGGCGTTGCGCCACCGGTTTGGCTTTGCCTTCGGCTCGCACGTAGTCGAGCGTGGCCAGATAGCTGATCGCACACGTTCGGCTCGCCGCATGCCCGGCAATCATCAGACTTGCGGCACGCATCGGCGGCATGGCGGCGAGCGTTTGCCACTTCAATGCGAGCGCAATCACGAGCGCAATGGCGCCGAAAGCACCGATGCGCGAATCATGCATGATTCGCAATGCATCTTCGCGCGTATAGGCGCCACCGAACGCATCGACACAATCCGCGAGACCGTCCTCATGGAACGCGCCGGTCACGATGAGCGACGCGGCCATCGAGAGCAGCACCGCCACGCCAGCCGGCAATACGTGCAGCGCGGCGAGATAGACCAGCGCGCTCAATCCGCCGATCAATACGCCCACGAGCGGAAAATAACGCGCCGCCGCATTCAGATAATGCGGTTCATAACCGACCCAGCGCGGCACGGGCACGCGCGTGAAATAGCCGAGCGCCGTAAAGAAATAGCGCAGTTCCGTGAGCGGGTTCATGACCGTGCCGCGCGAGCGTGTCTATCCGAACGATCACGCATCGCGATTCGCGACGCCGGCCGATTCGAAGCTCGCCATCTCGTTGACGAACGCCACTGCCGCGCGCAGCAGCGGCACCGCGAGCGCCGCACCGGTGCCTTCACCGAGCCGCATATCGAGCGAGAGCAACGGCAGCGCGCCGAAATGATCGAGCATGCGACGATGCCCCGCTTCGTTCGACGCATGCGCGAACACGCAGTACTCGCGCACGCTCGGCGTGAGTGCGTCGGCGATCAGCAAGGCCGAGCCCGCGATGAAGCCGTCGACGAGAATTGTCATGCGTGCCTCGGCCGCCGCGAGATAGGCGCCCGCCATCATCGCGATCTCGAAGCCGCCGAAGGTGGCGAGCACGTCGAGCGGATCGCTGGACATCGGGTGATACGCAAGCGCCGAGGCCAGCACGTTGCGCTTCCTCGCGAGCCCCGCGTTGTCGAGACCCGTCCCACGGCCGACGCATTCGTCGATCGGCACGCCGCACAAGCGGCTCATCAGACACGCAGCCGCCGACGTATTCGCAATGCCCATCTCGCCAAAGCCGATCACATTAGTGCCGAGCGCCGCGTGATGCCGCACGCGTGCCGCGCCCGCTTGCATGGCGGCGAGTGCCTGGTCGCGGGTCATGGCCCGTTCACGCGCGAAGTTGCGCGTGCCTGCCGCAATCGGAATGTCGACGAGTCCTTCCACCGAAGGCAGCGGCGTCGCGATGCCCGCATTGACCACTTCGAGCTCGATGCCCGATACGCGGCTCAATGCATTGATCGCCGCGCCGCCCGCGAGGAAGTTGGCGACCATTTGCGCGGTCACCGCTTGCGGATACGGGCTCACGCCCTCGTCGGCCACGCCGTGGTCGCCGGCGAAAACGATCATCGCCGGACGTGTCACGGTGGGATGCGTGGTGCGCTGAATCAGGCCCATCTGACGCGCGAGCGTTTCGAGCCGGCCGAGACTGCCGGGCGGCTTGGTCTTGGTATCGATGATGTGCTGCAGCTCGGCACGCAGCGTTTGATCGAGCGGTTCGACTTCGGGCAGTCCGGGCAAGCGTGGCGATGAAGTCATAAGCGTGTCTGCAAAGAGTATGTTGGGATGAAGCAATCAGCCTGCGGCCGTGTCATGACCGGCAGGCGACTCGTGACGAGCGCGCGGCGCAGGAATCAGCGCCTCGTGTTCGCCGTCGCGAATCAGGATCAACGGGTAACCGAACGCCCGGCTCGCGAGCGTGGGCGTCAATACGTCGTGGACCGGTCCGGCATAAACGCCGCCGGCGCCGTCGAGCAGCAGCGCATGCGTTGCGAAGCGGCGCGCGAGGTTCAGGTCGTGGCAGGAAAACATCACGGTACGCCGAGGCTCGCGCGTCCACGCGGCGAGCGCCTCGAGGCAGTCGATCTGATGATGCAGATCGAGATGCGACAACGGTTCGTCTAGCAACAGCAACGGCGCGTCCTGGCACAGCACCGCCGCGAGCGCCACGCGTTGACGCTCTCCGCCGGAGAGCGAGAGCACATCACGCATGGCAAAGGCGGCAAGGCCCAGCAGGTCCAGCGCCGCATGCGCCGCTGTGCGATCGGCCTCGCGCTCCCAGCCCCAGCCGTTGAGATGCGGAAAGCGGTTCAGCATCACGATATCGAACACGCTCGCGCTGAATGCGTCCGGTGCGCTTTGCGGCATTAGCGCGCGGCGCTGCGCGAGCGCGAGCGGCGGCCAGTCGGCCACGCGCAAGCCGTCGAGTTCGACATGGCCCGCCGACGGTTGCAACAGACCTGCCAGCGTGGAGAGCAACGTCGTCTTGCCTGCTCCGTTCGGGCCGGCCACGCACCAGATCTCGCCTTCGTAGAACGTGTGCGTGAAAGCGTCGAGCAAAGTGCGCGCGCCGGCGCGCAAGGTCAGATGTTGCGCGCTGAGTGTGGCTTGAGATGCGTTGAAGGTTTGCATTATCGGCGCCTGTGCAACAGCATCCACAGAAACACCGGCACGCCGATGATCGAGGTGATCACGCCAACCGGCAATTGCGCCGGCGCAATCACCGTGCGCGCGATCAGGTCCGCGCCCATCACCGCGACACCGCCGCCGAGCGCCGCAGCCGGCAGCAGCATGCGCTGATCGTTGCCGAACGCGAGCCGCAGCATGTGCGGCACGACCAGTCCGACAAAGCCGATGGTGCCCGCCGTCGTCACCGCCGCGGCCGCCGCCAGCGACGCCACCAGATATACGCGCAAACGCAACGGCATGACCGCGACACCTAACGCCTGCGCGGCGGCGTCGCCGCGCAGCAGCACGTTCAGACGCGGCGCGGCGGGCACGATCGCAACCAGCACGATGACGAGCGCGGCGAGCGCCGTCCACGGCATCGCGCCGCCATTGAGGTCGCCCGTGAGCCAGAACAGCATGCCGCGCAAGCGGTTGTCGGGCGCGAGATTGAGCAGCAAGGTGATGAGCGCGCCCCAACCCGCGGCGATCACCGCGCCGGTCAGCAGCAGACGCGGCGACGTGTCCTGCGGCTCGCCGCGCCACAACTCACGGCGCGCGAGGCCGAGCACCAGCAGGATCGACACGAAGGCGCCGGCGAAGGCGCTCGCGTCGACGATCCACCATGCGCAGCCGGCCATCATCGCGATGAGCGCGAAAGTCGCCGCGCCGCCCGACACACCCAACACATACGGCTCGGCGAGCGGATTGCGCAACAGCACCTGCAGCAGCGCGCCGGCCAATGCGAGCAACGCGCCGCAGGCAAAGCCGGCCACCGCGCGCGGTAAACGCAGCGTGCGGACAATCTCCGCAGTCAGATCGGAGGCACCGCCAGACGGCGCATGCGAAGGCATCAGCGCCGCCAGCACGCGCATCGGCGCGAGCGAGACGCTCCCCAACGCGAGCGACGCCATCAGCACCGCCAGCGCGATCACGGCAAGCGCAAGCCAGATCGCGGCCGCGCGCTTCGCGCTCATCACGCGCAGCGTTGCGGGCATCGAACCCGAGTGGCGGCTAGTGGATCGGCTCAAGTAGCGGCTCATCCGCGCAGTCTCAACAAGGCGTGCCCACTACTGCTGCTGCCAACCAACCGTGAGATACGCACCGCGCCGCGGCGAGTTATACGAGTAGGCCGTTTCATAGTCCTTGTTGAACAGATTCTGGATTTGCGCGGCCACGTACCATGCTTTCGTGATGTTGTAGCGCGCCGACAGATTCACCACGCCATAGCCGCCCAGCTTGCCGCTGCTGTCGTCGCGCGGGCCGCTCACGATCCATTCGCCGCCGACGCGCCACCCGGCGATACTGCGGTTCACCGTCAGCGAGCCGAAGCGCCGCGCGCGCCGCACGAGGTCGACATCGTTGTCGAGGTCGACCGGGTTTTGCAGCGTTACCGAGGCGCGCACGTCCGTCTTGCCGACATGCCCGCTCCACGATCCTTCGAGTCCCTGCACCTTCGCATGGCCGACGTTCTCGGCCAGATAGATGCCGGGCGTTACCTGCTCGTAGTTAATCAGATTCGAATAGCGCGTCTGGAATGCGGTGAGACGCATCACACCGAGCGCATTCGATGCGTACTGCAGCGCGGCTTCGAGCGAATGACTGCGCTCCGGCTGAATCGACGGATTTCCGCTGAGCGGATAGTACAGATCGTCGAAACTCGGCGCGCGAAACGAATCCGAGTAGCTTGCACTCACCTTCCAATGGCTGGTGATGTCGAAGCCGTAGCCAAGATAGTAACTGTTCGCTCCGCCGAAATCGGAATACTGGTCGCGCCGCACGTTGGCCTGAATCTGGTTGCGCCCAAAGCGCCCCGTATAGCCGACAAAGCCCGAATCCACATGCCGGTCGGGCGCCGCGAACGTATCCGAGTCGAGGCTCTGGTCGAGATGCTCGTAGCCGACCTGCAGCTTCTGCTGCGCGGCCAGCGCGAAATCGTTCTGCCACGTGTACTGGCGATTGTCGGTATCGAAGCGGCCGTTATAGACGCCGTTGGTGTTCGACACGCTGCGGTCGTCGCCTTCGGAGACGATGAAGTGAGTCGTCCACCAGTCGGTCAGCTTGCCGTTCGCGAACACCGAGACCTGGCGCACTTTGCTATACAGGTTGTTCAGATCGGTCGGCAGTCCGTACGCGTTGTCGTAGCTGTTGTTGCCGTTCGACTGGAAGTAGCTCGCGCCGGCATCCCATTTGTCGTTGAACTTGTGGCGCAACGAGGCCGAGATGCTCTCGTTCAGATAGCCGTTCGCATTCGGATTGGCGCCGGGCGCCTCACGCGGATTGAGCGATGAAAAGCCGTCGTCCTTCGAGCGCGCGAGCGAAATGCTGAAGGTCGTCTTGCCGTCTTTATCCAATGCGCCGTTCACGCCCGCCTGCTGCGTCTGCGTGTGATAGCTGCCGTAGCCGAGCGAAAAATTGAAACGCGGCGGATGGTCGCCGCCGTCTTTCGTGAACACCTGCACCACGCCGCCGATCGCGCCGGAACCGTACAACGCCGACACGTTGCCGTTCACCACCTCGACGTGATCGACCTGGTCGAGCGGAATCTGCGCGAGTTGCGCGGAACCCAGGCTCACCGAATCGACGCGCACGCCGTCGATCAGCAGCAGCGATTGCGTCGACGACGCACCGCGCAGGAAGAGGCTCGTCGTCGAACCGGGGCCACCTGTACGCGAGATTTGCGCGCCTGGCGCGAGTTGCAGCAGGCCGGGCAAATCGGTCGCGGTGGTGTCGGCGAGATCCTGCTGGTCGAACAACGCGGTCTGCGGGATCGCATCGGCGAGTGACTGCGGCCCGCGCTCGGCGGTCACCACGATCGGTGACAACACCGCGGGCGACGCATCCGCCGCCGACGCAGAAGATGAAGGTGCAGCTTGCGCGTGCGCGACGATCGGCAGGCCCGCGAAGGCAAGCAACGCCGCACGAGCGATGGGGGACAGCATGGGGTGAAAGTCCTGTGGGTAGCGTGCGCGGCCTGCTTCCCCGCAGGCCGATGCGTAACGAGGCGCCCGCGTATTTAACATTTTCGCGCGTGACGTGCCTCTCCCTCTGGCCGGTATCCGGGCTGACGACATATCGATCCCGCCTTCCCACGCGTGACGCGCAGTGGCACACTCGCGAGTTGAACTTCCAACACGCGATCAGGATCGACTTGCATGACGAATGCGGTCGCTTACCGTTGCGGGGGCAGCGCAGGTTGGCGCGTTCTGGCGAACCGCGCCCCCTGCTTCCCGTTTAACTGCGCGCGCCGTTGAAAAGCGCACGCGGGCACCAGAGTGCGGCCAGTTTAGGAGCGGCCTCGGGGTCCGTCAAGAATGAGTGGGACCGCAGACTACCGTTCTGTTAAGTGCAGGCTATTGTCCGACGCACGAGTACTTTTTCATCATATGGTCGATAAAAGCCTGCACAAAGCAATGTTGTTACGTCTCGAAACGAGACAATTGTCGGAACCTGCGACATTCCGCGCTAAAATGCGATGTCTTTAGAGGACGCAGCACATGCTCACCGAACTCGAAACACTTTCACAGAATATCGGCAAGCTGATCGCGATCAGCCAACGCCACAATGAAGCGCGACTCGCGCTCGAAGAGCAGCTCGCCCAATCGCGCGCCGACGTCGAAGCCACGCGCACGGAACTTGCAATGCTGCGCGAGGAACGCAATGCGCTGCAGGCGGAACGCGACGCGCTGTCGGCAAAGATCGACGACGCCCAGGTGCGCCTGAATGCGATCCTCGAAAAGCTGCCGCGTGCCCGCGCGAACAGCGAGCCCGACAGCCAGCTCGATCTGCTCGAGCCCGCCCCGCACGAAGTCGAAGCGCAGAGCGACGAGACCCGCCACGGAGAAAATGCATGACCACCAAGCAGATCGAAGTATCGATTCTCGGCGTGCCCTATCGCCTCGCCTGCTCGCCGGAAACGGAAGGCGCGCTGCTTGAAGCGGTCGCACGCGTCGACGCCGAAATGTCGAAGATCCGTAACAACAGCAACGTGCGCGGCACGGATCGCATTGCTGTCATGGCTGCGCTGTCGCTGGCATCGGAACTGCTTAGGCTGCAATCGAGCGTGAGACACGGAGAAGCATTTCCCGCTGAGGAAATCCGGCGTACAATGCATCAAATGAACGAACAACTAGGTACTGTGATTCAGCAGTACAGCATGCAGTAAGTAACGTATGTTATCGTGCGGCCGGTCCTGAGATCGGCGGCGGATTCAAACGGAGTGTGTGAGGACAAGGCGTCCAAGATTCTGCAAACGTTTGAGTTCAATCGGTCGTTTTCGTGATTTAGCTTTATCGGTTTAGCTTCCCTGCCTGGTTCGCCAAGGTCATATATTCCTTGAACCAATGCCATGTGCACGGTTGCGGAAATTTGTAGCACGGGTGTGCGCGTCACTCTGTCTGATGTACCCGAAGTGTTGCTAACTGCGACCAATTCTGAACCCCCGGTTCAGGATGCCGGCCTAGCGGCTAAGGCGGGGACCTTATTTAGAACGGCATCGGACTTCGGTTCGGTGCCGTTTTTCTTTGGGTGCCAGTTTTGCGCGCTGTCTTTGCGCGATGTTTCTTGTACGCCGATTTCTTCCGCGTCTTCAAACCCTTAACGTTCAACTACGTTCAATTCGATTCATGCGCTACTGGCTAATGAAGTCCGAACCGGACGAGGCAAGCATCGATCATCTCGCCAACGCACCGCATCGCACGTTGCCGTGGACCGGCGTGCGCAACTATCAGGCGCGCAATTTCATGCGTGACCAGATGCAGGTCGGCGACGGCGTACTGTTCTATCACTCGAGCTGTCCCGAGCCCGGTATTGCGGGCATTGCGGAGGTATCGTCCACCGCGTATCCGGACCCCACGCAGTTCGACAAGAAGAGTCCGTACTACGACGCGAAGTCTTCGCAGGAAACGCCGCGCTGGGTGCTCGTCGACGTGGTGTTCAAGAAGAAGATCCCGCTGATTCCGCTAGCCGCGCTGCGCGAGCATGACGAACTCAAGGACATGCGCGTGCTCGCCAAAGGCAACCGCCTGTCGATCACGCCGGTGACCGAAGCCGAATGGCGCTTCATCACCAGGCGGCTCGCTTGAGGTTGCGTGACAACTCGCGTGATAGTTGATGCGCGCCACGTATTCACGCAGGCACAAACGTTAAAGCAACGTCAAACCGGGGAACCAAGCTCAGGTTACAACCGCCTAACGGACTCGCAAACGCCGTGCCACTGCGCGGCGCTTGCTCCGATCGTGCACAACCCCTGTTCAAGCAAGGAGTCCAATAATGACGAAAAACACCGCACGTGCACTCGCTTTCGCTCTCGTATGCGCCGCGCCTGCCGCGCTCGCCCTGACGCCGGCCATGGCCCGCGCGCAAGGCATGATGCAGTATCAGCCGGCAGGTGTGCTGTCGCTGAACGCGCAGGCTAGCGCGGAAGTACCGCAAGACGTTGTCGATATCACGCTGTTCTACGAGCAGGAAGCGAGCGATCCGTCGGCGCTCACGTCAACGCTGAATCAGCGCGCCGATTCGGCGCTGCAAAAGGCCAAGGGTGTGAGCGGCGTGACCGCCCGCACGGGCTCGTTCTCGATCTATCCGACAACGGATCGTGACGGGCGCATTTCCGCGTGGCGCGGCCGCACGGAGATCGTGCTCGAATCGCACGACTTCGCCGCGGCGTCGAAGCTCGCGGGTCAAATGGCGTCGATCATGCAGGTCGGCAACGTGCAATTCTCGCTCTCGCCTGAAGCACAACGCGAGGCCGAGCAGAAGCTCACTGGCGAAGCGATCAAGTCGTTCCGCGAGCAGGCCGCATCGTCCGCGCAGGCGTTCGGCTATAGCGGCTATTCGATTCGCGAAGTCAACGTCGGCCACAACGGCGTGATGCCGCGTCCCATGATGATGATGAGCGCGCGCGCTATGGGCGCCGACGCAAAGGCTTCGGCACCGGTGCCGATTGAAGGCGGCACGTCGACCGTGACGGTGAATGTGTCGGGTTCGGTGCAGATGAAGTAACGCCGTTCACTCATGCTAGAAGGGCTGCTTCGCGGCAGCCAAAGAAAAAGCCACGGCACGCCGTGGCTTTTTCATTTAGTCGCTCGCTACGATAAACCGTAGCCGATCAGTTCAGCTCGCGCTGACCGCTTGCGCCGGTTCACGGCGGGCGCGTCGATAAGACCACACCAGCACGCCGATACCGACGAGGATCATCGGCAGCGACAACCATTGGCCCATGGAAAGCCCCATGGCCAGCAGACCGAGGAAGTCGTCCGGCTCACGCGCGAATTCGACCGTGAAGCGCGCGAGGCCGTAGCCGATCAGAAACACGGCGGAAATCGCGCCCATCGGCTTCGGTTTACGGGAGAAGAAGAACAGCACGAAGAACAGCGCAACGCCTTCCAGCGCGATCTCATACAGCTCCGACGGGTGGCGCGGCAGCATGTGATATTGCGCGAATACTTCGTTCAGATGCCATTGCGCGGCCAGTTGCGGATGCGCGGTGAGCCACGCGGCGTCGTCGGGCGCGGCGCCCGGAAACAACATGGCCCACGGCGCGCTCGGATCGGTTACGCGGCCCCACAACTCGCCGTTGATGAAGTTGCCGAGACGCCCCGCGGCGAGGCCGGTGGGCACCATCGGCGCGACGAAGTCGGTGACCTGCAGCCACGAGCGCTTGCGCTGATACGCGAACAGCACCATGGCCAGCGTCACGCCGAGAAAGCCGCCGTGAAACGACATGCCGCCTTCCCACACCTTGAAGATGTCGAGCGGATGCGCGAAATAAAAGCTTGCCTTGTAGAACAGCACGTAGCCGAGCCGGCCGCCGAGGATCGTGCCGAGCACGCCGTAAAACAGCATGTCGTCGATATCTTTGGCGGTCCAGCCTTGCGCGGCGACATACGGCAAACGCAGCCGCAGCCGGCCGACGACGATCGCCGCGATAAACGCGACGAGGTACATCAGTCCATACCAGCGCACGGCGAGCGGCCCCAGATGAATGGCAATGGGGTCGAAATTCGGGTGAATGAGCATCGTGTTGTTATGGGCAGTTCAGGTTCAGAAGCGGGTTTTCTGGGTTTGTAATAGTGGGCGGCGCTGCCCGCACCTTGCGGTGCATGCGTTGGACGGTCCAGGCGCCGATGCGTTCGCGAAAACGCGTCTAAACGCGCGGCGCGGCGGATAGCGGCGCCTCGACGGTCGCGGCATGCGAGCGCACGATCTCGATGAAGCCCGCCAGCACCGGGCTCACCTCTGCCGTGCGCCAGACCAGCCCCGTCTCGATGGCCGGCACCGACTCAGACAGCGGCCGGTACACGACGCCGGTGCGGCGCAGATTACGCAACGATTGCGGCACCAGTGCGACACCCATGCCGGCCGACACGAGGCTCACGATCGTCTGCATCTGGATCGCTTCCTGGCCGATCCGCGGCGCGAGGCCCGCCACGCCGTAGCAATCCATAATGATGTCATAAAAGCCTGGCGCCAGACGTCTTGGGAAGATCACGAGCGGTGCGTCGGCCACATCGCGCAGGCTGATCGGGGTGTCGAGCCATTCCGCGCTCGGGTCGGCACGGCTGCCGCTACCGCTCGCCACGCGCGCCGCCATCTCCGTGGACATGGCGATCACCAGCGGTTCACGCGCGATGGGCAACCACGACAACTGGGCGGCATGGCGCGACGGCAGCGGCGCGATCACGAGGCCCGCGTCGATGCGGCCGGCCACCAGTTCGTCCACCTGCACGTCGCTGGTGGCCTCGGTCAGCTCCAGCCGCACGCGCGGATGGCGCACGCCGAAATCGCGCAGCAACAGCGGCAGCAGCCCGTAGTCCGCCGTGGAGACGAACGCCAGCGACAGCACGCCCGCCTCGCCGCGCGCGAGGCTCTGCGCGAGCGGCCGCAGCCCCTCAGCGCTCGCCAGCAAGCGCTGCACCTCGGGCAACAGATCGGCACCCACCGGCGTCAGTTCGACCGAGCGCTTGGTGCGCGCGAACAGCGCGACGCCGAGCGTCTCCTCCAGCGCCCGAATGGCTTGCGAGAGCGGCGGTTGCGTCATCGAAAGACGCACGGCCGCGCGGCCGAAGTGCTTTTCTTCGGCGACGGTAACGAAATAGCGCAACTGGCGCAGGTCGGGGATGGCTGGCAACATGGGTAATACGTTTTGCGACCTAATGAAGCATGAATAATATATTAGACACGCGCTTTGCAAAACTGCGTCCTTGCACGACGCGTGCGAACTACACTGGACGGATGCAGCCGGCCACCCACGCCGGCAAGGCAGAACCCGCAGCGCGGATCAAAACAAAACAGATTGGAGCTTCCATGGCATACAACCGTCGTTCGAAGAACATCACGCAAGGCGTGGCGCGTTCGCCGAACCGCTCGATGTACTACGCGCTCGGCTACGAAAAGGCCGACTTCGACAAGCCGATGATCGGCATCGCCAACGGCCACTCGACCATCACGCCGTGCAACGCCGGCCTGCAGCGTCTCGCCGATGCCGCCGTCGCCGCGATCAAGGGCGCCGACGCGAATCCGCAGATCTTCGGCACGCCGACCATCTCGGACGGCATGTCGATGGGCACCGAAGGCATGAAGTACTCGCTCGTGTCGCGCGAAGTCATCTCCGACTGCATCGAGACCTGCGTGCAAGGCCAGTGGATGGACGGCGTGGTCGTGATCGGCGGCTGCGACAAGAACATGCCGGGCGGCATGATCGGCATGTTGCGCACCAACGTGCCGAGCATCTACGTGTATGGCGGCACCATTCGTCCGGGCAACTGGAAGGGTACCGACCTGACCATCGTGTCGTCGTTCGAAGCTGTGGGCGAATTCACCGCCGGCCGGATGTCGCAGGAAGATTTCGAAGGGGTCGAACAGAACGCGTGCCCCTCCACCGGGTCGTGCGGCGGCATGTACACCGCCAACACGATGAGCTCGTCGTTCGAAGCGCTCGGCATGTCGCTGCTGTATTCGTCGACGATGGCCAATCCGGATCAGGAAAAAGTCGACTCGGCCGCCGAATCGGCACGCGTGCTGGTCGAAGCGGTCAAGCAGGATCTCAAGCCGCGCGACATCGTCACCCGCAAGTCGATCGAAAACGCGGTGGCCGTGATCATGGCCACCGGCGGCTCGACCAATGCCGTGCTGCACTTTCTCGCCATCGCGCATGCGGCGGAAGTGGAATGGAGCATCGAGGACTTCGAGCGCATGCGCAAGAAGGTGCCGGTGATCTGCAACCTGAAGCCGTCGGGCCAGTTCGTGGCGACCGATCTGCACAAGGCCGGCGGCATTCCGCAAGTCATGAAGATTCTGCTCGACGCAGGCATGCTGCACGGCGATTGCATCACGATCACCGGCAGAACCCTCGCGGAAGAGTTGAAGGACGTGCCGGCCAGGCCGCGCGCCGATCAGCAGGTGATTTTCCCGATCGAGAAGGCGCTCTACAAGGAAGGCCATCTCGCGATCCTGAAGGGCAACCTGGCCGTGGACGGCGCGGTCGCCAAGATCACCGGCCTGAAGAACCCCGTGATCACCGGCCCAGCGCGCGTATTCGACGACGAGCAAAGCGCGCTGGAGGCGATTCTGGCCGACAAGATTGTCGCGGGCGACGTGGTGGTGCTGCGCTACCTCGGCCCGAAGGGCGGCCCCGGCATGCCGGAGATGCTCGCGCCGACTTCGGCGATCATCGGCAAGGGTCTCGGCGAGAGCGTGGGTCTGATCACCGACGGGCGCTTCTCGGGTGGCACGTGGGGCATGGTGGTCGGTCACGTCGCGCCGGAAGCCTTCGTGGGCGGCACGATCGCGTTCGTGCAGGAAGGCGACTCGATCACCATCGACGCACACAAGCTGCTGCTGCAACTGAATATCGACGATGCTGAACTGGAGCGACGCCGTGCCGCATGGCAGCAGCCGAAACCGCGTTACACGCGCGGCGTGCTGGCGAAGTACTTCGCGTTGGCGCAGCCCGCCAACAAGGGCGCGATAACGGGCTGAGCAAGCGCAAAGCTACGTAAAAGCGAAAGGGGTGTGCGGGAAACCGTGCGCCCCTTTCCTTTTATAATGCTGGCACCACGAGTCGGGCACCCGCACCGACGGAGACCAGAATGAAATCAATGTCGCACACAGCGCTTGCCGCCGCCGTCGTGCTGGGCGCTGCGTTGAGTGCCGGCAGTCCGGCGGCGCATGCCGAGGCTGCGGGCCTCGCGCTGGCCCAGCAGCAGAACTGCATGAGTTGCCACTCGGTCACGCGCTCCTTCATGGGACCGGCGTTGCACGATGTCGCCGTGAAATATGCCAGTCGTGAAGACGCCGCCACTTATCTGAAACACAAGATTCTGGACGGCAGCACGGGCGTGTGGGGTGTGGTGCCGATGCCCGCGAATACCCAACTCACGCCTGATCAGGCGGCCACGCTGGCTGGCTGGGTGTTGACGCTCAAATAAACTGTTCGGGTACGCTGATCAGATATGGGCCTCTCGCTCGTGAGCGATGTGACAGGCACATGCGACAAGCAGACCCGTCAAGCAGACGCGACCATCAAACGCTACACGCAGGCGCTGCTCTGCGTGCCCGCCCTTCGCTTACACCGTCAAGCCCTTTTGCTCAGAGCGCGCCCGCGCTTCACGCCGCACCGTCAGGCCTAGCCGAGGCGCGGCGCGCAATCTCTTCCAGCACCGCTTCGCGCACCCAGCTGGTCATTTCCTCTTCCAGCGTCAATGCCACTTCGCGCGTGATCTGATCGATCAGCCACCCTGTGTGCGCATGCAAGGTCTCGCGGCAACGATCCTCAATGATGCTTCTTCCGTCGCCTGCCAGGAAACCCGCGACCCGTCTGCGCAAACGTTCGGCGATGACATCGGCGTCCAGCTCCAGCGGCGTCTCGCCGACGCCTTCACGGGCGATATCCGGCGGCACCGTCGAACCTGCCTCCAGCGGCGTGGCCGGCTCAGCCCGATCGAACACGCCAGCCGACGGCACGAAGCCATCGTCATGCGCGTGCCGAGATTGGGCGGGGTGATGCGCCCGCGCGCGCTTCTTCGGGTGATGGTCGGCCGGATGCGCCGGCTGCGGCGTGTGCGCGACGTCTTCCGGCACATGCGGTTGAGGTGCCAACCCGGGTTCTTGTGCATGCACCGGCTGAGGTGCCAACGTTGGCTCTTGCGCATGCACTGGCTCGGCCGCATGCACAGGCTCGGCGGACCTGATCTGCTCCGGCGTCAGCACCGGCTGCGGCGCCAACACCGGCTCCGCCTTGAAACTGGGCTCACGCGGCGCGCCGAACTCGTCGGCACCGCTCGACGCTTGGCGCGCCTGCGCAGGATGACCCTGCACGAGAATCTCGTGCAGAACCGGGATCGAATCGTCGTTGGGATCGGACACGTGCGCTCTCCGTGTTTGTCGAAGCCGAGGCAGGCCGCGCGCCCACCGAATGCCTGAGACCAGACACGCGCGCGACACGGACCGAATGGAACCTAGCTGCCTTGCTTGTAGTTGTTCAAAGCATAGCCGCGATCGCGATAGAAGCGATAGCGCTCGCGGCCCGCAGCGAGTTCCTCGTGTGCGTTACCGACCACTTCCAGCAATCTTTCGAAGCGCGCGAATTGCGCCGGCACCGTGGCGCCGAGATTGAGCAGTACCTGATGATGCGGCACGTCGTCGAGGGTGGAAGCCAGCACGATCGGCGTTTGCGCGGCGAGCGGCGTGCCCGCCATGCAGTGCGGCACGAAGTCGAGCGGCGAGAAGGTCCACAACTGTTCGTCGAAGGCCTTCAGGCGCGCCGGCTCGGCCAGCACGATGGTCGGCTGGCCCGCCTGATACGCTTTGCGGATCAGGCGGCACGCATACAGCAGCGAATCGCCGACGTTCGAGTGAAAGTCGATTCTCGTCATCGGCGGCTCCGGCCGGCGTCTGCCTGGGCAGCCGGGCCTGCATCTTTACTGCATTGCGTCATTGCGCGGCGCGACCGTCCGCGGCCCGATCGATCAAGAACTGCGCCAGCAACGGCACCGGACGGCCCGTTGCGCCCTTCGCCGCACCGCTCTTCCATGCCGTACCCGCGATGTCCAGGTGCGCCCACGGATAGGCTTCGGTGAAGCGCGACAGGAAGCATGCCGCCGTCACGCTGCCCGCCGGACGGCCGCCGATGTTGGCCAGATCCGCGAAGTTCGACTTGAGCTGGTCCTGATACTCGTCGTCGAGGGGCATGCGCCAGGCCGGGTCCAACGCTTCACGCGATGCGTCGAGCAGTTCGCCCGCCAGCGCGTCGTCTTTCGAGAACAGGCCGCTGTTATGGTGACCCAACGCGATGATGCAGGCGCCCGTGAGCGTGGCGATGTCGATCACCGCCGCCGGCTTGAAGCGCTCCGCATAGGTGAGCGCGTCACACAGGATCAGGCGGCCTTCGGCGTCCGTGTTCAGCACTTCGATCGTCAGGCCCTTCATGCTGGTGACGATGTCGCCCGGCTTGGTGGCCGTAGCGGACGGCATGTTCTCCACCGCCGGAATGATGCCCACCACGTTGATTTTCAAGCCCATTTCGGCGACGGCGCGCAACGTGCCCAGCACCGAACCGGCGCCGCACATGTCGTACTTCATCTCGTCCATGCCTTCGCCCGGCTTGAGCGAAATGCCGCCCGTGTCGAACGTCACGCCCTTGCCCACCAGCACCACCGGCGCGGCTTTCGCGGCGCCGCCCTGGTACTGCAGCACGATGAACTGCGCCGGTTCCACCGAGCCGGCCGTGACCGACAGGAACGAGCCCATCTTGAGCGCTTCACACTGCTTTTCGCCCAGCACTTCGACCTTCAGCTTCCAGTCTTTGGCGAGCTTCTTCGCGGTGTTGGCGAGGTAGGTCGGCGTGCAGACGTTGCTAGGCAGGTTGCCGAGGTCGCGCGTCAAGTCCATGCCGTTGGCCAGCGCCGCGCCCTGCTTCGCGGCCAGCTTGGCGGCCTTTTCGTCGCCGGTGTTGACGCTGAAGACGATGCGCTTCAGCGCACGCGCCGACGTGTCCGGCTTGCTCTTCATCTGCGTGAACTTGTAGGTCAGCTCGCGCAGCGCGAGGATCGCGGCGCGCACCGCCCAATCCGCCGAACGCTCGAGGATGGGCAGTTGCGCCAGCGTGAAGGTGACCTGGACGATCTTGGTGGACAAGAGCGCGCGCCAGGCGGCCCGTGCGGCGTCACCGTAGGCTTTCTGGTTGAAAGCGTCCTGCTTGCCGAGGCCGACCAGCAGCACGCGGGAAGCGCCGATGCCCGACACTTCGTGCAGGAACAGCGTGGTGCCGGCCTTGCCGTCCATGTCGCCGGCCTTGATGATGCGGGTCAACAGGCCCTTGGTGGCCGCGTCGATCTCGAGAGCCGCGCCCGAGAGGGTTTGCGACTCGAACACACCGATTACGATGCAATCGGATTTTCCAGTCAGGAAACCGTTTGACGAGCCTTTGGTCCAATCACAGGCTTTTATGCTAAAGTCCATCGCGCTTGTCCTCGGATAAAATCTGGGCTTAGGATGAAAGCCGCAATTATCCGCTATTTTTCCCGCGGCGGCTGCACCGGAGGTGTGACGGGAAGCAACCCGTGCGCCACTGAGAGCGCCCCCTCTCATCATCAATAATGATCTTCGAACGCTCCCTCCAGCGCGAACTCGCGTATACGGCTGGTGCCGTGTTCATGGTTCTCCTCACGCTCGTGCTGACGACGATGATGATCCGCATCGTCGGCTTCGCGGCCTCGGGCGAGATCGACCCGCGCGACGTGCTGGTCCTGATCGGCCTGACCGTGATCGGCTACCTGGCGATCATGCTCGTCGCGACCCTGTTCGTGTCGATCCTGTTCGTCCTGACCCGTTGGTACAAAGACTCCGAGATGGTCGTGTGGCTCTCTTCGGGTGTCAGTCTGACGCAATTCATCAAGCCGATCGGTATTTTTGCCACGCCGATCATCATCCTCATCTGTTTCTTCGTGTTCGTCGGCTGGCCGTGGTCGAACCAGCAGAGCAAGCTGATCCGCGCGCGCTTCCAGCAACGCGACGAGGTCTCGCTGCTCGCGCCGGGTCAGTTCCGCGAATCGGCCACGAGTCACCGTGTGTTCTTCATCGAGAAGATGTCGCCCGACCAGGCGCGTGTGGAAAACGTGTTCGTGACCAGCACGGAAAACGGCAAGGTCAACGTGGTCGTGTCGAAGACCGGCCATACGGAAACGCGTAAGAACGGCGATCGCTTCGTCGTGCTGGAAAACGGCCGCCGTTACGATGGACAACCCGGCCAGCCCGATTTCCGCATCATGGAATTCGAGCGCTATGGCGTGAAGATCCAGAGCCAGCCGGTCGTCAATACGCCGAGCACCACCGGCACGCCTACGCTGACGCTGCTGCGCAATCCCACCAACGACAATCTCGCCGAATTCGCGTGGCGCGCGGGGCTGCCGCTGATTGCACTCAACCTGATGCTGCTCGCCATTCCGCTCGCGCACCAGAACCCGCGGCGCAGCCGCACCATCAATCTGGTGATGGCGGTGCTCATCTATCTGACGTATTCGAATCTGTTGAACGTGGTGCAGTCGTGGATCGAGCAGGGCAAGATGTCGTTCCCGGTCGGGCTGGTGGGCCTGCATGTGATCGTCGCGGCGATCGTCGCGTTCATTTTCTGGCTGCGCGTGCGCAACCGGCCGCTATTCACGCGGGCAATGTTCAGCCGTTCGCAGGGAGCCTGACCGATGCGCATCTATGAAAGGTACTTCGCGCGTCAGATCTATCTCACGTTCATCTTTATTCTGTTTGCGTTTTCGGGTCTGTTCTTTTTCTTCGACCTGATCAACGAATTGAATTCGGTCGGGCACGGCAACTACAAGTTTCAGTACGCCGTGTTGCGGGTCGCGTTGCAGACGCCGTCGCGTTTCTACGAAATCATTCCGGTCGCCGCGTTGATCAGCGCGATCTATGTGTTTGCGCAGATGGCGGCGAATTCGGAGTACACGATTTTTCGTGTGTCCGGGCTTGCGACGAATCAGTCGCTGCGCTCGCTGCTGAAGATTGGCATTCCGCTGGTTTTGCTGACTTATCTGATCGGCGAAGTGGTTGGTCCGTACACGGATCAGTTGTCGGAGCGTGTGCGGCTCGAGGCGCTGGGGTCTTCGGTGTCGAGTAATTTCGAGTCGGGCGTGTGGGTGAAAGATACGCTGACGGCGCGCGCGGATGGCGAGCAGGTCACGCGGTTCGTAAACGTCGGCGAATTGAAGCCGGATGCGACGATCAGCAATGTGCGTATCTACGAATTCGATTCTAAGTTCCGTCTCTCCAATGTGCGGACTGCGAAAAGCGGCAAGTATCAGCCGCCGGGGCATTGGCAGTTGACTGGCGTGACCGATACGCAATTGATTGATGTGCCCCCTCCTCCGGGGACGCCCGCTGACGCGTTGAATCCGGTTTATCGTGCGAAGGAAGTTGCGGTCCCGGAGTATTCGCTGCGTTCGGAATTGACGCCGCAGATTCTTTCGGTGCTGCTGGTGTCGCCGGATCGGATGTCGATGTTCAATCTGTTCCGGTATATCCAGCATTTGACCGAGAATCACCAGGATACGCAGCGGTATGAAATTGCGTTGTGGCGCAAGCTGCTTTATCCGTTTGCCGTGTTCGTGATGCTGGTTTTGTCATTGCCGTTTGCGTATCTGCATACGCGGGCGGGTGTCGTCGGGATGAAGGTTTTCGGTGGGATCATGCTAGGGATGAGTTTTCAGCTGTTCAATACGCTGTTCTCGCATATCGGCACGCTGAATACCTGGCCTGCGCCTTTGACTGCGGCTACGCCTGGGTTGGTTTATCTGGTGCTTGGGTTGGTTGGGTTGAAGTGGGTTGATCGGCATTAGGAGCGGTTGCTATGGCTATGCACGGTATCGTTCTGTTTGGGCATGGCGCTAGGGATGTGCGGTGGCGGGAGCCGTTTGAGCGGTTGGCTGTCAAGTTGCGGGACGGTTCTGCTGGCGCACGGCCAGTGGCGTTGGCGTTTCTTGAGTTGATGGAGCCGGATTTGCCTTCGGCTTTGGGTGAGCTTGTCGCTCAGGGCTGTGATGTGGTTACCGTTGTGCCGGTGTTTTTTGGGCAAGGGGGGCATGTCAGGAAAGATCTGCCTCTTGTCATTGAGCGATGCCAGGCGTTGCATCCTTCTGTTCGCATTAAGTGCGCTGTTGCTGTGGGGGAGGATGAGGCGGTTTTGGATGCTGTGGCTCAGTATTGTCTGCGGCAGGTTTGATTGGTTTTTGGCTGTTTGTCTCTCTCGGGGCGTTGGCCTTTCCTTGCTTTGTTAGTGGTCTATTAGTGTTGCCCCTGTGCGGGGCGGCACCT
>NZ_JARESX010000046.1:0-60375 GCF_046026435.1 Paraburkholderia sp. RL17-381-BIF-C
CCCCCCCCCCCCCCCCACCCACCCCCCCCCCCCCCCCCCCCCCCCCGGCCCGCCGCCCCCCCCCCCCCCCCCCCCCCCCCCCCCCCCCCGCGCCCGGTCCACCTCGTAACCTGCGCCTCTCTATGGAGACTCTGGCCGTTCCTCCCCGCCTCGTCGCGCCCGGTTGGTCCTTGACCGCGCGCTGCCCCGTCGCTGCTATTTCGCTGTTGTATGCGCCGCGGTTGTATATGCCGCTGTTGTGTACGCTCTTGTTTGCGCTGTTCCGTGTATCGCTTTTCAACCTTCCGGCGGCGATATCTGTTGTTTTGCGAGGTCGACGTTTTACTTCCTCCGCTCGCGGATGACCGGTCAGGTGTACCGATCATTCGCCCCGCTCTTCTTCTGACATCCGTTTTTTTAGTGGCCCCGCCGCCCTTCGTAGGACGCATTGGCTTCCCCGGCCGCGCCTACGAAGTCTCCATGCTTGCCGCCGGCTTTTTTTTATCTGGTTTCCCCGCCATATGGACCGGGCGGCAACGCATTCCCTGTGAAGTGCTTATTGCAACGGCTATGCCAGGCACCTTCAAACCCTTAAGCCACCGTGAGTTTCGCTGTGGCGCACTGTTGGTGGGCACCCTTCACGGCACGCATTGATTCGAATCCGACACGTGCTTATCGCGGCCGCCGCGCGCTCCGGTATGGATGTACCGACCCGTCTGCTTGCGCGGCGCTCCCATATCCCGCATGGGACCGCGGGCCGCGTCGCATTCCGGTCAAATGTGCCGTTCCTTCGGAACCCTATCGGTACGCAAAGCAGGCTGCCCGATGTGTCGCAGGCATGAGACACGCTTAATCTCGAACGACGGTGCGATTCCTCATCCGTGGCAAAGCGAATTGCAACGCTGTGTTGGACTCCGCGCATAGGAGCCCTTGACCACCGGTTTTTGAACGGTCAGGACGAGTGAGATGATGCAAAAAACCTTTCTTACTTCAGACTTGTTTGTATGGCGCTGGAAAGCGGTTTCGCTTATCGTTAAGCCCATGCGCCGCTAGAGCGCTTGTACCAGGCCAACGAGGTAAGAAACAGCTGGTGTAATTCGGGGAAGAGATCGTCTGGCGGTTACAACGGTGAACACTGTTGCGCCGCCCGTCCGGTGTGTAGCAAATCGCGGCTCGCGCCGCCTGCTCCATGCCCCCGAAATTGCCGCTACCGTGAATCCGTCACCGCCCGGCTGCGAACAGCAGAATCCCTCGGCGGCGGCGCAATCCCTAACCGGACCCGTGCAAATGGACCGGTTAGCTCAGTTGGCCGGAAGCCGGCATCAAGCCGGTCTGTCGAGTACGTCGCAGAGCAGTCCTGAGAGCAGCATCAAACCGGGGGTACCATGAATACGACTTGCACGCCTGTCGACACGGAACGCACCGTTCTTTACGTGTCGAATTCGCCGGACCAGAAACTCGCCGCTTTCCTGGCGGCTTCCGGCTGGCAAGCGGTGCATGCCAAGAGCACGGCCGTCGCCGAACGCATGATCGAGCGCGGCAATATCAAAGTCGGCCTCGTCGAACTGCCCGGCGACTGCACATCCCAACATCTGTCTGCGCTCGCGTCCTGCATGCGGCGCGTCGAAACCAACTGGGTCGCCCAGATCGCGCCGGGGCAGGCGGAGAACGAACTGGTCAGCCGTTTCATCCTCGACTATTGCTTCGATTTCGTGACCCGCCCGTGGCTGAACGAGCGGCTCGTGTTCGCGCTCGGCCACGCGCATGGCCTGTCGAGCCTGCGGCATGTGGAAGTCGCGCCGGAGCCGTCGCTCGGCCGCCACGGCATGGTCGGACAATGCGAGGCCATGCAGCAGTTGTACCGGCGCATCGACAAATGCGGCGTGACCGACGCGCCGGTGTTCGTCGCCGGCGAGTCGGGCACCGGCAAGGAGCTGACCGCCCGGGCGATCCATGAACGCTCGCCGCGCGCCGGCCGCACCTTCGTCGCGATCAATTGCGCGGCGATTCCGCCGAGCCTGCTGCAAGCCGAGTTGTTCGGCCACGAACGCGGCGCCTTTACCGGCGCGCTCCAGCGCAAGATCGGCCGGATCGAGAGCGCTCATGAAGGCACCCTCTTTCTCGATGAAATCGGCGATATGCCGCATGAATGCCAGGCGGTCCTGTTGCGTTTCCTGCAGGAAGGCACGATCGAACGACTGGGCGGCAATGGCCCGATCAACGTCGATGTCCGGGTCATTTCGGCGACCCACGTCGATCTGGACAAAGCAGTCGAAGACGGCCGCTTCCGCTCCGACCTGTATCACCGCCTGTGCGTGCTGCGGCTCGTCGAACCGCCGTTGCGCGAGCGCGGCGGCGACATCAAGCTGCTCGCCAACTATGCGCTCAGCATGTACAAGCAGGACGGCGCGCGCAAACTGCGCGGGCTGTCGAGCGACGCGATCGTCGCCATGTCGAACTATCCGTGGCCGGGCAATGTGCGCGAACTGATCAATTGTGTGCGCCGCGCCGTGGTGATGAGCGAGGGCCGCTTCATCACGGCCAGCGATCTGGGCTTGCCGGAAGCCGAAAACGGCCCGGCTGTGACGCTGGCGGAGATCCGCAGCAAGGCCGAGAAAGACGCCATCGAGCACGCTCTGCAACGGCATGGCTACAAGCTGTCCGAAGCCGCCGCCGAACTCGGCATTTCACGAGCCACGTTGTACCGGCTGATGCACGCCAACCGGTTGCACCAGGATGTCGCGGCCGGGCGCGCCTCGAATGCGGGCGGCGGCGCGGATGCCGACGGCGAGGCGGAGCGGAGGGCGCCTTCGCTGGTGTGAGCGTGTGAGATCCGGCCGCCTGGCTTCTGCGCTGAGCGTGCTTCGCTCTGTTCTGCGGGACCGGGTGGCGCCTCGCCGCGCGCCATGACCCGATCGGCGTGAAATCGCGCGGCAGCCTCCGCTCCTTTCGCCGACACGCCGGCGTTGCTATGCTGAATGCCGTTCATCCATCCGGGAGCGGACTTGGCCGACCAGCACGCACCGGCGCTCGAGCGCCGATCCTCGTCCGTCCTGCCGGCTCAGGCCAGCCCGTGCGATGCGCTCGTCATCCGCACACAACCGCTTAGTCTCGTGCACCCTTGCCGGCGGAAAAAACTCGCGCTGGCCGCGACCATTCTCGGCTCGAGCATGGCCTTCATCGACGGTTCCGTGGTCAATGTCGCGTTGCCGTCCATCCAGACCGAACTGCACGCCAGCGTGGCGGCGATCCAGTGGGTCGTGGACGCCTATCTGCTGTTTCTCGGCGCGCTGGTACTGGTAGGTGGTTCGCTCGGCGACAAGCTCGGACGGCGCACCGTGTTCATCGCGGGAATCGGCCTCTTCACGCTGGCGTCGATCGGTTGCGGCCTCGCGCCGGGCGCCGCCGCCCTGATCGCCGCGCGCGGCGTACAGGGCGTGGGCGCGGCGCTGCTGGTGCCGAGCAGCCTCGCCATCATCGGCGCGGTGTTCGACGACAAGGCGCGCGGCCAGGCGATCGGCACCTGGGCCGGCGTCGGAGCTATCACCTCGGCGCTCGGACCGGTGGCGGGCGGCTGGCTCGTGGATGCGTTTTCGTGGCGGGCCATTTTCTTCCTGAACGTGCCGATTGCCTGCGCGACCGTCGCGCTGGCGGTCATCGCCGTGCCGAACAGCCGGCAAGACGATGAAGATCCGCCCGTACGCGCGTCCGCCGATGCCGCCTCCCTCTCCCACCCCGCCTCCAGCCGCGCCGAACACGTATCGGCCCGGCTCGACTGGCCGGGCGCGGCTACGGCCACCGCCGGGCTCGCCGCCTTGACCTACGGCCTGACCCTCGCTTCGGCGCGCGGCTTTGGCGACCGCTGGGTGCTGGCGTCGATACTCGGCGGCCTGCTGGTGCTGATCGCTTTCGTCGCGCTCGAAGCGAGAAGCCACAATCCGATGGTGCCGCTCGACGTGTTTCGTTCGCGCGACTTCGTCGGCGCCAATCTCGTGACGCTGCTGGTCTACTTCGGGTTGGGCGGCGCGCTGTTCTTCCTGCCGTTCACGCTGATCCGCGCCTATGGTTACAGCGCGACCCAGGCGGGCGCGGCGTTGTTGCCAGTGCCGGTGACCATTGGCTTGCTGTCGCGGTTTACCGGCGGCCTGACGAGCCGCTTTGGCGCGCGGGCGTTGCTGAGCACGGGACCGGCCGTCGCCGCGGCCGGCTTCGCGATGCTCGCGTTGCCGTGGGTGCGCGGCGAGTACTGGCGCGGCTTTCTTCCCGGGCTGGCCGTGCTTGGACTCGGCATGACCATCACCGTAGCGCCGCTCACGACAACGGTGATGACCTCGGTGTCCGCCGCGCGCACGGGCGTGGCGTCGGGCATCAACAACGCGGTGGCGCGGGTGGCGAGCCTGCTGGCGATCGCGGTGCTGGGCATCGTGTTCGTGTGGTCGCACGATGCGGCGCTCGAGGCGCAACTCGACGCACTGCATGTGCCGCAGGCGGCGCGCGCGGCAGCAAGCCTGGCGCGAGTGGGGATGGGTGCGGACGCTGCGCCGCCGGCCGCTGGGGACGGTACGCCGGACGGAAAGTCGGACGGGGCACGGGCAGTTGGGACACAGAAGAAAGCCGAAGCCGCTCGCGATGCGGCCCAAAGCCAGCAGGAAGCGGCACGAGTTCAACCGGATCTGGCTCGTGCCCAGGCAGACGCGCTCGGCGCGGCATTACGCGCGGTGGCACTGGTGTCGGCGTTGTGCGCGCTGGCCGGCGCGGCGCTCGCGGCTTTGACGATCAGCCCGCAACGACGGCTTTAGAGGTGCCGCGCCTGATCCACGGCGCATACAAGGCACGCACGCGGCACACACACGTCCAGCCATCCATAGTTCAGCCCGCAGTGAAACATCGCCGCACGGCGCCCTCCATACTGCGGTCATGGTGCTTCAAACCACGATCCTCGACCAACCGGGAACTTGCACATGGCGATAACTTGCTTCATCCGCTATCAGATCGATCCCTTCCAGCGCGATGCCTTCGACGAATACGCCCGCAACTGGGGCCGCATTATTCCGCGTTGCGGCGGCCATCTGGTCGGCTACTTCCTACCGCACGAAGGCACCAACGACATTGCATGGGGCTTGATCGCATTCGAGAGCCTCGCGGCCTACGAAGCGTATCGGGCGAGATTGCGCGCCGATTACGAGGCACGCGATAATTTCAGGCTGGCCCAAACGAAGCGCTTTATCCTGCGCGAAGAGCGCACCTTCACGGAAGTCGTGGCGGGCACCTTGGGCGTGCCGCCGGTCTACACGGCGGCAGTCGACGCTGCGTGACTGCAATCACGCAGCGCCTTGCGGCGAGGCGGGAATGCCTGCCGAGGTGGAGATGCAGGAGGCCGGCGCTGCGTGACAGGCCGGTTTTTTGCTAGCCCAAGGTGCCATCGCGGCGGCTTTTCGGAATTTCCTGCATCCTGTGCGATGGCCGTCCGAGGAACTTGTGGGACCGGGCCCATGTCGGTTCTTGGTCACGCAGCCGATCCAATCCGTTCCTGTCGGCACAGCCGTCCGCACCTGCCCCCCGCTTTTCACCTTATGCGCAAACTACTCCAAGCCTGGTTTTTCGTTCTTCTCGCGCTCGGCGCTTCACCGGTCTTTGCCGCGGCAGCCTCCGCCGCACCCGCCTCGTCGGCCTCCAGTCCTGGCGTGACGCTGACGCCCGAACAGGCTCGTCAGGCGCTCGCCGTCCTCAATGACCCCAGGCGCCGCGCGCAGGTTGCCGATACGTTGCAGGCGATCGCCGCCGCCGGCGCGTTGAGCGCGCCGCCCGCTTCGGCACCTACGGCCGCGTCGGCACCCGCTGCGGCAAGCGGCGCCGCCGCCCTCGTGCCGGCGGCATTCAAGTCGAACGGACTTGCCTCGCAACTGGCACGTCAGGGCGCGCATTGGGCCGTCCGCTTCGGCACGTCGGTACGCAGTTCGGTCGGCGCGCTGCTCGATGTCGCCTCGGTGCGCGCCTGGTGGCAGTGGCAATCGACCAACCCGCACGCACGCGCCGTCCTGGGCCAGGTCGCCTGGTCGCTGCTGGCCGCGCTGATCCCCGCGCTCGGACTCGAATGGCTCGCGCGCCGCCTGTTGCGCCGCGCTTACAAGGCGCTGGCGGCGCGCCGTGAACTGGGCGACGCAGACGACGCTCCGCAAGCCGACCTGCCGGTGGACGTTGCGCCCCAACCCGCCGACGCGCCGAACGCCGCGCCGCCGCTGCCCGTTTCGCCGCCCTCGCCGGTGACGGCAGCGCAAGCGAAAGCGGCCGCCGTGCCGGCTGGAACATCCGCGGCCACCGCGGCCAACGGCAAGCTCACGGAAGCCAAAGGCAAGCAGAACGCCAAACATCACTGGACGCTGCTGCAACGCCTGCCGCGCGCGCTCCTCACTCTGGCGCTGCGGCTGTTGCCGCTCGTGGTGTTCGTCAGCGCGGCAAGCGCGCTGATGTCGATCTTCGCCGATGACGGCTCGCCGCAAGACCGCGCCCTTGATTCGTTGATCGATATCTACGTGCTGTGCCGCGTGATCGTGATCGTCGGCGGGTTCTTCCTGCAACCGGCCGCGCCGCGTCTGCGCCTGCTGCGTATGAGTGATGCGTGGGCCGACTTCGTGCAGCGCTGGATCGTGCGGATCGTCAGCGTGGTGGGCGCCGGTTCGGCAATCGCGGAGATTGCCGTGTCGCTCGGTCTGAACGACGCGGCGCATCTCGCGCTGATAAAAGTCGTCGCGCTCGCCGGCCACATCATGGTCTCGATCCTGCTCCTGCAATGTGCGGCGCCGGTCGGCGAACTGATCCGCAAGGGCGTTGCCGCACGCAAATCGCTGGAGATGGCCGGCAACGTCTTCGCCGAAGTCTGGGCCTGGTTCGCGGTATTCGTCGTGATGGCGCTGTGGTTCATCTGGGCGCTCGACGTGCAGAACGGCTATCAGACGCTGCTCCATCTCGGCGGCATTTCGCTCGCGGTGCTGGTGGGCGCGCGGGTCGTGTCGATCGTGCTGTTCGGCGCGCTGGCCCGGCTCTTCCATGTGCAGGACGACACGGCCAGATCGCTCGTGCATCAGCATGCGTACCGCTATTACCCGCTGGTGCGCCGGCTGGTGGCGTGGATCATCGGCATCGTGACCGCGCTTGCGTTGTTGCAGGTATGGGGCGTGCACGTGGGCGAGCTGTTTCGCGCCGGCACGATCGGGCACCGGCTCGCGTCGGCGATTATCACGATCGGCGTGGCGGCCGTCGTCGCGCTGTTGGTGTGGGAAAGCGTGAACGTGTCGGTCGAACAGCGGCTGGACCGCTGGACCACGAGCGGCGATCTCGTGCGCGCCGCACGCTTGCGCACCCTGCTGCCGATGCTGCGCAGCGCGCTCTTCTGCGCCATCGCGCTGGTGGTGGTGCTCACCGGCCTGAGCGAACTCGGCGTGAATATCGGGCCGCTGCTGGCAGGCGCCAGCATCTTCGGCGTCGCGCTCGGATTCGGCTCGCAGAAGCTGGTGCAGGATTTCATCACGGGCATTTTCCTGTTGATGGAAAACGCGATGCAGGTGGGCGACTGGGTCACGCTCGCGGGCGTGTCGGGCACCGTCGAATATCTGTCGATCCGCACGGTGCGGCTGCGCGGCGGCGACGGCTCGCTCTACACCGTGCCGTTCAGTTCGGTGTCGACGGTGAACAACACCAACCGGGGTATCGGCAACGCCGCGGTGAAGGTCAATATCGTGTTCGGCCAGGATGTGGATCTCGCCATTGGCACGCTGAAGGAAATCGGCGCCGCCTTGCGCGAGGACGACGATTTCAAGGACGGCATCCTGTCGGACTTCAGCTTCTGGGGTGTCGATGCGCTGGACGGTTCGGCCATCACGCTGGCCGGCCAGATTCAGTGCCGCGACAGCGCGCGCTGGGGCGTGCAGCGCGAATTCAACCGCCGCATTCTCGACCAGTTCCGCGAACGCGGCATCGCGATCGCGAACCCGCAGCGCAATCTGTTGACGTGGGATCCGGAAAGCGTGCCGGCGAAGATCGAAGCTGATGAAACGCCCGACACGGCACGCAGCGAAGTCGCCAGGGACGAACCGCGCGCCGATGCGCCGTCTTCGGCCGCGGCCCAGCAAGCCGACGCGCCGGTGGAGGACCAGTTGCCCGTCGACCCTAAGCCGGCCGGCGGCCCAGGGACGCCAGCCAATCCTGGTTCAAGCTCTCCGCATGAGTGAAGTAGAGGCCGTGGCCGGCGGCTTCGTAGGCATGTAGCGAAGCGCTGGGTATCAGCGGTGCGGTGAGCCGGCCGTTGAGTTCGAGGGGCGCTGCGGTGAGCCGACCGTTAAGTTCGACCGGCGCCGATGCATCACAGTCTCCATGCCACGTCGTTGCGGCCTGAAGCGTGAATTGTGATGCCGTGCCGCCACGGCGCCGGGCGGCGCTACGCAGGCCGATTGCCAGGAGGCAAAAAGGCGCACCAAAAAATCTGCCATCTCGGCCGCTATTGCACGTCCCACCAGCGCGGCAGCAACCGCCTCACTTCAGGCCGCCGATACCGGTCGTCGATCAGATGCACCACACCCTGGTCCTGCTCCGTGCGAATCACGCGCCCGGCCGCCTGCACCACCTTCTGCAACCCGGGGTACAGATACATGTAGTCGTATCCGTTGCCGAACTTCGCCTCCATCGTGCGGCGCATCTGCTCGTTGATCTCGTTCATCTGCGGCAAACCGAGGGTGGCGATGAACGCGCCGATCAACTGCTCCCCGACCAGATCGACGCCTTCCGAAAACGCGCCGCCAAGCACCGCGAAGCCCACGCCTTCGTTCATGGTCCGAAAGCGCGCCAGAAATGCGTCGCGCGCCGCTTCGTCCATACCGGGTTCCTGCGCCCACACCGGCAAGCCGGGATGCCGCTCGCGCATCAACTCGACCACGCGCTGCAAATACTCGAAGCTGCTCAGAAAGCCCAGATAATTGCCCGGCTGCGCCGCATATTGCTTCGCAATCAGATCGACGATCGGGATGAGTGAGCGCTCGCGGTCGCGCCAGCGCGTCGACACGTTGCCGGCCACGCGCACCTGCAACTGCTCCGCGCGAAACGGCCCTTCAACATCGAGCCATTGGGTCGCTTCGGGCAGCCCCAGCGTGTCGCGATAAAAATGATGCGGATTGAGCGTGCCGGAGAACATCACCGTACTGCGCGCGGCCGCGTAGCGCGGCGCGAGAAACGGCGCCGGGATCACGTTGCGCACGCAAAGCGTGGCACTGGTCTTGTCGCGCGGCGCATAACGATCCGTGGCGAGCGTGATGTCGAAAATCGAATGCTCGCCGAACTGCTCGGCGAGCGCGACGAAATGCATGGCGTCGAAGAAAAACCGCAGCGATGCTTCGTCGATGGAAAGCGGCGCTTCCGCCAGTTGATCCGTGACGGCGCCGATCAGATTTTGCGCGGCGGAGAGCAGTTTGCCAGGGACTTCCGTGTAGACCTGATAGCTCGCACTCTGCGCGCGCTTGACGGCGTTCCATTCACGCTGCAGCCGTTCAAGCGGCTTGCGCAATGTAACCGGCGCGGTTTTGCGCGCGAGCCGGAATGCCGCCTGATCGAGCGACGCGGTGTACATGCGGCGGGCACGGTCGAGCAGATTGTGCGCCTCGTCCACCAGCACGCCCACGCGCCACTGGTTGATCTGCGTGAGCGCGTACAGCATGGCGCTGCTGTCGTAGTAGTAGTTGTAGTCGCCGACCACCACGTCGGCCCAGCGCGCGAGTTCCTGTGCCAGATAGTACGGACAGATTTCGTGCGCGAGTGCCGCATCGCGCACCGCCGCGCGCGTGAGGCGCAAGCCTGCCAGCGCCGTGCTGCGGGCCGCGTCGAGCCGGTCGTAGAAGCCGCGCGCGAGCGGACACGAATCGCCGTTGCAGGCTTTGTCGGGATGCTCGCAGGCTTTGTCGCGCGCGACCAGTTCGAGGGTTCTCAACGGCAAGTGCCCGGCGCCGCCACGGAGCGTTTCGATCGCGTCCAGCGCGAGCGCGCGGCCCGGCGTCTTGGCGGTCAGAAAGAACACCCGGTCGATCTGGTCCGACGCGCACGCCTTGAGTAGCGGAAAGATCGTTGCAAGCGTCTTGCCGATGCCGGTGGGCGCCTGCGCCATCAAAGGCTTGCCGTCGCGTGCCGAGCGATAGACCGACACCGCCAGCTCGCGCTGGCCGCTGCGAAACTGACCGTGCGGAAACTGCAACGCATTGAGCGCGGTATTGCGTGCGGCCCGATGCGCCTCTTCCTGCACGGCCCAATCGAGAAAACGCTCGCATTGCTCGACGAAGAAAATCTCCAGGTCGCGCGCGGTATGCGTTTGCGTCAGCAGCACCTCCTTCTGACTGCCGATGTCGAAGTACACCAGCGCCACCGTCAGCCCGGCGAGCCCGCGCGCGCGGCAAAGCAAATGACCGTAGACGAGCGCCTGCGCCCAATGCAGGGTGCGGTGATTGGCGGGCATGCGTTCGAGGTCGCCGCGATGCGTCTTGATCTCTTCCAGCCGGTTCGCCGCCGGGTCGTAGCCGTCGGCGCGTCCGCGCACGGTCAGGCCGCGATGCGTGGCGGTCAGCGTAATTTCGGTTTCGTAGCCGCTGGCGCGCCGGCCGGCGACCGTCGCGTGGCCCGCCATTCCTTCGAGCGAGGTCGGCGCCGGGGTAAAGCGCAGGTCCAGATCGCCGCGCCTCGCGGTGAACTCGCACATTGCCCGCACGGCGACGATGTACGTCATGCGGCGGCCTCTGTTCTGGTGTGGGGGCTGGCTTCGGCGTTGACGGTGGTGCTGGCGTTGCCGGTGATCTCGGCGTTGGCCTCGGTGGAGACCGCGGTGGCCGCTGCGGCGGTGATCTCGGTGGAGACCGAAGTGGAAACTCCAGCGGTGATCTCCGTGGCGGCTTCGCCATTGACCTCGACCGCGACCGCTGCGGCCGCCCCGGCACTACCTGCAGCCGCAGCGCTTTGTGTTGCGGCGACTTCATCGGCCCAGCGCACGTCGAGCACGCGCACCGGCATGCCGTGCTGCGCGCAGTACGCGAGCCAGCGGATCTGGTTGTCCTGCAAGCGGTCGCCGGGGCCCTTCACTTCGATCAACTCGTAGCGTCGCTCGTCCGGCCAGAAGCGGATCAGATCAGGCAACCCGGAACGATTGCCGCGAATATCTCCCAGCAAGCGCTCGAACCACAGTTTCAGATGCGCGGCGGGCAGACAATCGAGCGCCAGCGCGACGAGTTCCGGCGAGAGCAGCCCCCAGAACACGAACGGCGATTGCAGCCCCGCCTTGCTGTGCAGATGCCGCCAGATCGTCTCGCGATAAACGCCGCTGTCGAGTTGCGCGAGACACGCGGCGAACTGTTCCGCGCGGCGCGCATGGAAATCCGGCGCGTGCAGATCGGCCGGACCGTGCTGGAACGGATGAAAGAACGCGCCAGGGAGCGCCGCAAAGACCGGCTCCCAACACAGCAACCCGAACAGCGAATTGATCAGGGCGTTCTCGACGTAGTGGACCGGCGCGGCCTCGCACGTCAAATGATCGCGGACGACATATTCGACCGCCATTGGCGCCGCGGGCTGAGGCAGCACCAGCGTGCCCCGCTCGACCGGACGCGCCGCGCTCGTGCGCGCAACCGGCACGCCGCGCTTGCGCTGCAAACGCGGCAGCATGCGCGCGATGCGCTGTGCTTCCTCTTCGCTCTCGGGTGCCTGGGCGGCTTGCGAGACCAACGCGTAGGCATCGTCGAAACGCTCGCTGCGTTCGAGCACGCGCATGCGCCGATGGCGTGCGCCCGGCCAGCCGCAACGCTCATAAACGGCGAGCGCGGCCGTCCAGTTCTGCCGACGCTCGCACAGGTGGCCAATGCGGAACAGCAGTTTCGCGCGCCGCGTTTCAAGCCATGGATTCGAGGTTTCGATTTCGCCGACGGCCGCGACGAGTTCTTCGATAACGGCCGCATCCGCGTCGCCGCCCGGCAGACATTCGAGCGCTTCGCGGCAGGCGTGCAAGGCGAGATAGACGTCGACGTCCGCGCGCTGCTGGAACGCACGCGACGAAGGCGCGAACGCCACCTTCTCGTACTGGAACACACCGAGGTCGGCCAGCACGAACTCCGACCACTCCTGCTGCAGATTGCCGAAGAACATCAAACGCAGACGTTCGCAAAGCGGCGCGATTGCAACGTGAAGCACGCAATCCGCAGCTTGAGCGTGCCATGCCGCGAGCGGGCGTGCCGCAGCGCTTTCCTCGTCGCGCTCGCCACGATAAAACGGCCGCAGGGTTTCCAGCAGTTCCGGTTTGCGCAAGCTCCTTGCGCCAGGAATCAACGCAATGGTGTCCGCGAAAATCTCCATTAGCCCGGCACGCGTGGTGAGCGCGAACAGATCGTCGAGCGTCAGGCCCGGCTCGGTGTCGACCCAGCCGAGCGCGGCGATCGGCGCCGCTGCCTGCAATGGGCAACCGATCTCTTCGTAAGACAGGCGGCTCGCGCGGAACAGCGTGCCTTTACGCATCAGCATGCGAACCAGCAGCGCGCGCGAAGTCTGCGGCAACGCGGCGAACTCACGCAGAAACGCGTGCTCCTGCGCGTCGAACAGGTCGTCGTAGCGCTGCGCGAGCCACGCGAGGGCGCGCTCGAAGTTCAGCAGATAGTAGAGAGCGTAGGGAGAGGCAGGTGTTGCCACGGGACTTTCACGAAACCTGTATGTTTATACAGTGATGATAGCAAAATCCGTGAAGGCGCCGTCCAGATTGGCTCAATACAACGTCAGGATGCGGCGTGAACGTACTGCCATTCGAATCCGTCCCTGCCCCTTCTCACGCGCCCCGCCGATGTCTGCGGAAAATGCGCGGTGAAGAGCGTCGCATCGTGATCGGCCGCATAGTTGAGCAGCCAGTGCCGCGAGTTTCGCGCCGACGCCGCCTCGAGGCAGAACGTCGAGTTCCATTCGGGACGGTAGACCTGGACGGGGTTATGCATCACATCGCCGGTGAAGATCGCTTCCTCGCCGCGCGAGCGGATCGAAATCGACATATGACCGGCGCTATGCCCGGGCGTCGGATGAAACACAATGCCCTCGCGCCACGCGCCGCCCTCGGCGGGAATCGTCGCGGCCTGCCCGGATTCGATCACCGGCACGACGCTGTCCTCGAAAACCATGCGGCGGCTATCCCCCGCTGGAGTCGCGAAGAAATCCTGCTCCGCTTGCGGGAACACGTATGTCGCATTCGGGAAGGTCGGCTGCCACCGGCCGTCAATCCACTGCGTATTCCAGCCGACGTGGTCCGCATGCAAATGCGTGAGCAGCACCTCGTCCACCTGCGCCGGCAAGACGCCCACCTCGACGAGGCGCTCCAGATACGGGTTGTTCAGTCGATGAAACAGCTTGCTGAACGGCCGCTCCTTGAAATTGCCGATACCGGTGTCGATCAGCACGGTCAAGCCGTCCATCTGCACGACCCAGGTGTGCACGCTCAGTTTCACCTCGTTGCGTTCGAGGTCGAGACTATCCGCCGACACACGCCGGCTCAATTCTTCCGCCGCGAAGGATGCCCAGTCTGGATAAAGCACCGCCGGCGCTAACGGAAAACAGGTTTCGCTGACGCGGGTAATGCGTGCGTCCCCTACTCGGTGCGTAAGAACCTCAGTCGGCATGGCGTGACTCCGTGAAAGTGCGGCGGCAGGGACCTGAGTGCTTATGTAGCGCTTACGTAGCGCTTAAGTAGCGGTTACGTGGCGCTGCCGCGGCCAATGGCTTCACTATCGCAAATCCAGCGCATGCCGGCCAATGCCGTTTTCTGCGTTTGGCGATGCTTTGCAGGCATCGCCATGAAAACAACGTCACGAGAACGTTTTCGCCGGCGTGCGGCGTGCCGCCACGCCGTACAGGAGCGCGCTGAACGCGGCCGCCATGCCGCCCACGCAAGCCAGCGCCACACCCAAACCCGCGCTGTGCCCGCCAAGCCGCTCGTTGATGAAGCCGACCGCGAACGGTCCCAGCCCGCCACTGATCGCATTGGTAAGAAACACCAGCAACGCGATCGAGCGTCCGCGCATGCGATTCGGAATCGCGATCTGGATCGGCACAGGCGCCAACGCCATCGCCACACTCGCCGCGAACGCGCACGCGCCATACAGCACCACGGCGACGTGCACGTCGCCAACGAGCGGCATCGCAATAGCGGCCGGCACCAGCAACGCAGCCGCCAACCCGGACAACGCCAGCACTTTGCGCACCGCCGCGGCATCGCTGACGCGGCCGGCGAGCAAACCCGCACTCACCACCCCGAGGATGCCGCCGACCATGTAGGCCGGCGCCGCCATCTGTCCGACGGCACGCGGCGTCAGATGAAAATGACGGATCAGCAGCGTCGGAAACCATGCCGCATGCGAGTAAAACAGCGTGATCAGCGCGACGTACGCGCCGAAGTACGGCAAGCAGAAGCGGTTCTTCACGAACAACTCGCGCAGCACGTCTTTCAGCGGCGGCGTACTGTCGTGAGCGGCTTTGTCCGCGAAGACTTGCGTCGAAGCCTTTGCAGTCGAAACGACGTCGTGCGTGGCCGACCCTTCGGCCGTTGTACGAAGCGTGGAGAACAAGCCGCGCCG
This sequence comes from Paraburkholderia sp. RL17-381-BIF-C, assembly GCF_046026435.1. Classification (NCBI taxonomy): domain Bacteria; kingdom Pseudomonadati; phylum Pseudomonadota; class Betaproteobacteria; order Burkholderiales; family Burkholderiaceae; genus Paraburkholderia; species Paraburkholderia sp. RL17-381-BIF-C. Next base: position 14,607 of record NZ_JARESX010000046.1, read on the forward strand.
TTGTGGTTCCCGCACCGATAACGCGACGATTGCCGCCAGTGCCAGCCCCGGCAAGCCGACCGCGACGAACACGGCCTGCCAACCGTTCAAACCGATACCCGCGAGCCACGCGGCGCCCGCGCCATGTTCGAGCGCACCGAGCAGCATGCCGCCGCCGAACAAGGCCACGCCTCCGCCGATATACGGTCCCAGCATGAACACGCTGCTTGCGCGCGTGACTTTGCGCGGCGGATACAGATCGCTGAAAATCGACAGCGCCGCCGGACTCAAGCCCGCTTCCGCAATCGCCGTCCCCGCACGCGCGGCCAGCAGTTCGGCAAAGTTGTGCGCGAAACCGCACAACGCAGTGGAGACGGCCCAGATCGCCACGCAAACCGCAATCAGACGCACGCGATTGGAACGGTCGATCAGCCGCGCGATGAACACGCCCGCCGTCGCGTAACACAGCGTGAACGAAAACCCTTGCAGCAAGCCGATTTGCGTATCGGTGAGCGCCAGCGTTTCCTTGATCGGTTGCACGAGAATGCTCACGATCTGGCGGTCGAGATACGAAAACGCAAAGCAGACAAAGAACAGAACGACGACGTAAGTGTGCCCACGACGCGTGTCGGCGTCGTTCGAATCGGACACGGTGGTGACTGCATTCATGGCGAATCTCCGGCTGGGCACTGCGAAGAAATGGCTTGCTTCCCTTCGACGAAGCGCGTCACTGCCAATGCGCATCCGCAGCCAGCACGGCGAGACAGTCGCCCGCTTCGACGCGCGCAAACGAACGCTTGCATACCACCACGCCGTTGCCGGCAAAGCGGAGTTCCTGTGGTGCGCTCCACGGCGCATACGGATCGAATACCCGCGCGGCCAACTGGTCCTTCTCGACCCGGTCGCCGAGCGCGAACACGGGTTCGGCCACGCCCGCCCGCGAGGCGAACACATAGTGCCGCGCGCCATCCACTTTCAACCAGCGCGTGTCGTGTCGCGGCGCGGGAGGATTATCGTCAGGCGTGACACCGAGCGTGTGCAGCACGCGCCGCAAACCATCCTCGACGATCGCTACGCCATCGGCATTACAGGCCGCATAGCCACCGAATTCACCGCACAGGAACAGCTTGCCGTGCCGCTCGACGGCCGCGCCATACGTGCGGTCCTCGCCGAGCAGATCCATGAGCATGGTGTGCGGCGCGGCGAATGCCTGGACGAGCCGGCGGTATTCGGCGCGACGCGACGGGTCCCCGGGCGGCGCCGCGAGCAACGCCGGCAGATGATCGAACGAAGCACCGCCCGCGTGCAGATCGATCACCACGTCCGCACGCGGAAATAGTTCGGTATCCGCATAATGCGCGATCATTTCGGTGAGGTTGCCGTTGCGCGCGCCCGGAAAAACGCGGTTCAGATTGCCGCGATCGATCGGCGAGGTGCGCGAGCCGTTGATGAACGCCGGGAAATTCAGCGCCGGCACGACGATCAGGCGGCCCTGGACCGTCATCGACGGCATGCGCTGAACCAGCTTCATCAGTGCGACGGGACCTTCGTATTCATCGCCGTGATTGCCGCCGGTCAGCAGCACCGTGGGACCTTCACCGCCGTTGAGCACGGTAATCGGCACCGGAATGTGGCCGTATGCGGAGCGGTCGTGCGAATACGGCACGCGTAACGTGCCGTTCTGCAGGCCGGGGCGTTCGTAGTCGATGTCGGTGGAAATCAGCGATGGTGTGGACGGCATGGTTGTCTCCCGATAAGAAAGTGAGCCGGAATACCGTCGTTGGACGACGGCGCGAGGCCATGCAATCAATATCGTCGAGGCAAAAAACCAGCGCCAATGCCGATTTTTAGGGAAGCCGATGCTTTAAAGGCATCGGGGTACGGCGAGTCCGGACGTTACCGTTGCGCCTTGAGCAAGGCGATGAATTGCGCGAGCGCGGGATTGCGGTGCTGCTCGTGATACGCGAAATGCAGCGGCAGCGCGATCGACAGATCGGCCAGGTTGAGGAATTGCACCAGCGCCGGCGGCCGGTCGCGATTAGCCGAGTTGACGATCGCCGCGCCCACGCCGGCGGACACCAGCGAGAGAATCGCGGCTTCCGTCGAAACTTCCTGCACGACGTCGAGCGTCAAACCGGCGCGCTCGCATGCGCCGATCAAGCGGTCGTAGTAAGCGGGATAAACATGCCGTGGAAACGTGATGAAGGGTTTGCCGGCCAGCTGCGCCGCGCGCACCGACTTGCGGCGGCCGAACGACCACGCGGCCGGCGCCGCCAGCACCACGCCGTTTTCGAGCAACGGCAAACTGGTGATCTGCTCGGGCAACGCGCCGAAGTGATAGACGAAACCGCCGTCGAGCGTGCCCTGAGTGATCGCGTCCAGTTGCTCCGGCGTGTTCATCGGCGTGAGTTCGATGCCGACTTGCGGCGCCGCCTGCTGGAACGCTTGCAGCGCGTTCGGCACAAGCCCGCCCCAAACTGCGTTTTCTACGAAGCCGATCCGCACGTGTCCGGACACGCCCGCCGCGATTCGTTGCGCGGCACGCGCCGCCGACTCGACCTGCTGCAGAATGCCGCGCGCTTCACGCAGATAGGCTTCGCCTGCCAGGGTCAGCTTCAGGCCGCGCGGCGTGCGCTCGAACAGCGCGACACCCAACGTTTCTTCGAGATCCTGGATTTGCCGGGAAATCGCCGGCTGGGTGACGTGGAGCTGCTCGGATGCGCCGCGCACGCTCGCGTGCTCGGCAACGGCGACGAAGTATCGAAGATGCCGGAGTTCCATGTCAGCAGAATGGGTGGCTTATCGAATGGAATGCCGGCATTGTGCCATTCGATCACGCCGCAGCGATGGCGTTTTTACTCCGCCGCCAGCCACACCACCGTCAACGAACGCACGCCTTGCGCGCCGCGAATCAGCACGCCTTCGATATCCGCCGTCGCCGAAGGTCCGGTGACGAGCGCCGCATAACGGGCAGCGCGAAAATCATCGCGCCGGTATACGTCCTGCAAGCCGTCGAGCAATTGCGCCGGGTCGAGCAGCACGACCAGATGCTGCACGATGTAGCCGAGCGCGTTGACCACATACTCGCGTTCGCTAAACCAGACCGAGCCGGTTTCGGCGACGCCGAAGCGAGCCCGCACCACGCCAACGTCGATGTCCTGCAGCGAAGCAGGTTCCGTGTCGGCGGTGAGCGTGCGCGTGCCCTGCACTTCCTGGGTTGCCGAGGCGATGGATGCCTCGGCACCGAACCGCTCGCGAATCAGGCCACCCACGTCGCTCGCCGTCGTGCCGTCGACGCACACGCCGCCCATGGCCTGCAGCGCCGCCGTAAAGCGCGCGCGCAGATCGCCACCCACGGGGTTGAACAGCGGCACGTCGGGCCGCGGCCGCGCCGCCGGCTGCGCCTGCCGCACCTTTGCCAGAAAAGCGTCACGCGTTGTCATGGTCAGCTCCACGATTCTTCTTGTACCAGGCGTGGAAGGTCAGCTTCGGCGCTTCCGGCAACTCGCGTTGCTTGCCCCAGATATTGAGCGGGTTATACAGCACGAAATTCGGCAAGCGCCGCAGCGCGCTGCTCATCGACGACACCGTCGCGCGATACAAGGTCGGACTCGCGAGCAGCCGCCCTGCCATCTTCAACACTTCCTGCTTCACGAACGGCACTTCATGATGCTCGGCGATCACGGTGCGCCATTTGTAGATCTGCTCGTGAATATTGATCTTCACCGGGCACACGTTGGTGCAACTGCCATTGAGCGTCGAGGCGAACGGCAATGCGCTGTAACGTTTCAGATCGAAAGTCGGATTGATGATCGCGCCGATCGGCCCCGAGTACGTGCCGCCATACGACAGCCCGCCGCTGCGCCGGTAGACGGGACACGTATTCATGCAGGCGCCGCAGCGAATGCATTTGAGCGAATACCAGAAGTCTTCCATCGCGAGCCGCTCCGAGCGGCCGTGATCGACGAGGATGAAATGCATCTCCGTGCCCGGACGCGGCGCGCGGAAATGCGATGTGTACTGCGTGATCGGCGAGCCGAGCGCGCTGCGCGACAGCATGCGGACAAACACGCCGAGGTCCGACACCTTCGGAATCAGCTTCTCGATACCGATCGACGCGATATGCAACGGCGGCACGTTTGCAGAGAGGTCCGCATTGCCTTCGTTCGTGCACACCACCACCGTGCCGGTCTCCGCCACCGCGAAATTGCAGCCGGTCATGCCGGCCGTTTTCTCGCGCACGAAGTACGGCCGCGTGTTCATCCGCTGGCTTTCGGCGAGATAGTGGATATCGCTGTTCTTCGGATCGGTGCCGATGGTGCGGCCGAACAGCTCGGCCACGTCGGCGCGCAATTTATGGACCGCCGGCACCACCATATGGCTCGGATCCTGATGATCGAGCTGCTGGATCCGTTCGCCCAGATCCGTTTCCATCACCGTGATGCCGCGCGGCTCCAGGTACTCGCGCATCTTGCATTCGTCGGTGAGCATCGACTTGCTTTTAACGAGCGTGGTCATGCCACGCTCCGACATGATCCGGTGCACGAGCGCGTTGTGCTCTTCGGCGGTAGCGGCCCAATGCACTGTTACGCCGTTCGCCTCGGCGGCCGCCGCGAACTGTTCGAGATACGTGGACAGATTGGAGAGCGTGTGTTCCTTGATACCCGATGCCAGTTCGCGCATCGTCTCCCACTCGGCAATGCCGTGCGCCTGCGCATCGCGCTTCTCGCGCAAATCCCACAGGCGTTTGTCGTGAAACGCAACGTGCTCTGTCTTGCTGATGAAAGCGCCTGCCGCTTTCGCGTGATCGATGCGGTTGCTCATGCGCGTGCTCCGTTGAGGACCTGCGCGATATGAATGAAGCGCGCGTCGGCTTTCATGCGTTCCGCGCAGCCCTGCTGGTGCATCAGGCACGACATGTCGCCCGAGACGATGTACTCGGCGCCCGCGTTCAGATGATCGCGCACCTTGTCCTGTCCCATGCGTACCGACACCGGCTCTTCCGTGACGGAGAAGGTGCCACCGAAACCGCAGCATTCGTCTGGCCGCGCCGGCTTGACGAACTCGATGCCCTTCACGCCTTCGAGCAGGGTGCGCGGCTTCGAAAACGGCGTGCCCGCCACTTCCGAAATCGATGCTTCCTTCAGATGCCGCAAGGCACTGCAGCTATTGTGCAGACCCACGCGATGCGGAAACTCGGCCCACGGAAATTCACGTGCGCCGACCACATCGTGCAGAAACTCGACGAGTTCGTAGGCGTTCGCGCGGACCTTTTTCACTTCGTCGGTCTGCTCGAGCGCGGTGAGATGCTCGCGCACGTGATGGATGCAACTCGCCGACGGCCCGACGATGTAGTCGTAGCCGGCGAAGTTGCGCGCGAACACACGCTCGGCGCCGGCTGCCTCGGCATGCGCGCCGCTGTTGGCCATCGGCTGGCCGCAGCAGGTCTGCTCCTGCGGATAGTCGACCTCGATACCGAAACGTTCGAGCAGTTCGAGCGTGGCGATCCCCACTTCGGGATAAAACGCGTCGATGAAGCAGGGGATAAACAGGGCGACTTTCATAAGCTCATTGAAAAGAAAAGCGGCAGCCGGCGAGTTATCTACTCTACTGCGGAATCGTGGCGGCGCACGAGTAAGTCGTCGCGACAGTTTGCGCGGCAAGGAGGCCGACCAGCGGAGATTACGGCGCTTTTGTAAGACTGGTATGGTTGGTCTGACCAAGAATATAAGGAAGTTGACCGAGGGTGTCAATCGCAGGACAAAGGAGGCGCACGCTGCGGCCCGGTCGGGCTCGCCGCGCGGGGCAATCAGGCACTCAGGCAATCACGCAATCGTACTCGACGAAGGCTTGGCCGCGTCTTCCTTGTACATCTCGCGCACATAGGCCAGATGACGCTCAGCCGCCTTGCGGGCCTTCGGCGCGTCGCGCGACATGACGGCGTCGTAGATGGCCTGGTGCTGGCTCATCAACTGTTTTTCCATCGCATCGTCGTAATCGATCAGCCGATGGTACTGGCGCATGCCCTCGCGAATCAGCGTGTGGATGCCGTGCATCACGTGCGCGAGCGCGATGTTGTGCGTGGAGTCGGCAATTGCGAGGTGAAATGCGGCGTCGAGTTCGGCAAGGTTCACACGGTCCTGCGACAGCGAGCCGGCCTTCAATGCCTCGAACGCCGCGCTGATCTTTTTCAGGTCGGCGGCCGTGGCGCGCTGCGCGGCATACACCGTCGAAATCGATTCGAGCCCCTGGCGCAGCTCCAGAATATCGGCACTGGTTCGCGGATTTTGCAGCAGCAACTCGGCAAGCGGCTTGGAGATGATCGGCGCCGTCACGTCGACCACCGTAAAACCGCCCCGCCCCGAGGTTTCGATGTAGCCGTCCGCTTCCAGCCTGATCAGCGCTTCCCGCAACGAAGGCCGCGACACGCCGAGCTGCGTGGCGAGGTCGCGTTCGGCCGGCAGCCGGTCGCCGGGCATTAGCGTGCCGTCCGAAATCAGTTGCTTGATCTGGTCGGACACCACGTCGGACAGACGTTTGCGCGTGAAGGACTGGATCGGGAGGAATGGCATGGGCAGCGATGAGTGAAGCCGGTTGATCAGGCGGATTTTCAGGCGGTGGACAACCGCCTGGGCGCGGTTCGATGCAAGGATTGAAGCACCGCGCGGCGTCGAACGGATTATACCGTTCAACGGCGCAGGCCAATTGCGGGCGAAAGACGCGCCCGCCGCGTCCTGAGGGTTGCCGGGAAACTCAGCGCGCTCCCGCCGCATAGAAACTCGCCAGATCACGTTTGAGCGTATGCAACGCCGCGTCGTCGAGGTAGATCATGTGGCCGGTCGGATAGTAAGCGATTCGCACGTTGGCGCGCAGCGGCCCGTCCACGCCCAGATGCGCGAGCGCGTATTCGGTTGCGTAAAACGGTGTGGCCAGATCGAAATAGCCGTTCAACGACATCACGCGCAACTGGGGATTTTGCCGCATCGCTTCGGCCAGATCGCCCGCCGCATAGGGCACCGGCAAATGTTCACCCCACCATTCGCGATGCTTCCAGTCCCATTGCGTCAGCGCTTCGTCGTTGAAGACGCGGTAACGGTCGGCCGGCGTAAAGTGCAGGTCCTGAGCGAAATGCTGGTGCAGGGCCGCGTCGAAGGCACTCGACACGCTGCTCACCGAAGCATCGTAATCGGGACGCTCGGACACGCTGTCGAAGTCGATTCCTTCGAAGCGCGCGTCGTACCGGCCGACGCTGCGCGCCTCGTCGCGCAGCAGTTCAGTGCGATAACGCGACGGATAAAGACGCAGGCGGCTACGCTTCACATAGGCGGCGTCGAGCCCCGTGAACTGCGCGACGCGCGCGGCGATCGCATCGCGCTCGGCGTCGGGCAGCGCGTCGCCTTGCGCGAGCGCTTGCGCATACGGCCCACGCGCGAACGTGCGGGCTTCGTCGAGAAAGGCCGGCAGACTGGCCGGCTTCGGCACGATCTTGTCGTGATACCACGCAATGGCCGCGAAGCTCGGCAGATAGCTTTCGCTCCTGAAGTCGGCGCCCGCCGAGAATGCGGCGGAATCGAGCACGGACGACATCAGGATCACGCCATTGAGCGCGATATTGTCCTGCCCCAACTGATACGCCAGCATCGCGGCGCGCGCGGTGCCATACGATTCGCCGAGCAGATATTTCGGCGAATTCCAGCGCTGGTTTACCGTCAGGTATCGGTCGATGAATTGCGAAAACGCGTCCAGATCCTTATCCACGCCCCAGAAGTCTTTGCCCGTGCCGTGGCCGACCACCCTCGACAGACCGGCGCCGACCGCATCGATAAATACCAGGTCGGTGGTGTCGAGCAGGCTGTCGGGATTGTCGGCGAGCGTGTACGGCGCGGGCGGCGTGATGGCGGGACTCGCGGTACGCGCGCGCTTCGGCCCGAACGAGCCGATCATCAGAAATACGCTGCCGGCGCCCGGTCCGCCGTTGAAGAGAAACGTGACCGGCCGCGTTGCCGGTGTTTTGCTGGCGACGGTGTAGGCGACATAGAACACGCTCGCGTTGGCCTGTCCGGTCTTGTCGCGCAGCAGCAGATTGCCGGCGGTGGCCGTGTAGTCGATCTTGCGGCCGTCGAGCCGGATGGAATGCTGCGTCACCGACGCGGTTTCCGGGGGCACGGGAATCGGCGCCGACTCCGGTTTCGCATTGCGCAGCGCCGTACTGCCCGACGCGTCGCTCTGAGTCGTTTCAAGCGCGCGTGGCTGGCGAGTGGCGCGCACCGCGCCCACATGCGAATCGCCGACCGGTTGGGCGTTCGGCTCGCCGCGCTGATTCGGCTTGGCGCTCACAACGCGCGGCGAGTTCGGCGAGTTCGGCGAGTCCTGTGCGCCTGGCGCGGACGCCGCGGTTTCCACGCTCGCGGCCGCATCCGGTGATGCGTCCGGTTCAGCCGCCGCACACACCGTGCTGAATGCGGCGAGCATGACGAGCACGAGCGCCATCGCCACGAGAGCGGCCGCCATCGACCCTGCCATGAGGGATCGGCGTAACGAGAGGGTGAAGCGAAGGCCCATGGGGTTCCCGACAGTGAGTCGATATGCGCCGGCGTCCGGAATGTCCTAGCTTAAGACGAAGTCGGCGCTCGATTTTTGACGCGGCCTTTGGCGGCGTCAATCGAAAACTGCCGAGGACACCCATTGCTCCCAAGACGCATCGCTTCGTTACGCGATTCGAAAAGCAAACGAAACGTTATAGAAAGGCTCAACGGACCGGCAATGTGCGGACGAAAGCGGCAATCCGCTCGCAGGCATCGATCAAGCACGCTTCGTCGACAACGAAGCCCAGCCGCACGAAACCATTCGCGGTCTCTCCGAAGGCGCTCGCGTCGAGCACCGACACGCCTTGCGCGCGAAACAGCTGCCAGGTGAAGTCGACCGTATCGAGGCCGGTGCCGCTCACGTCGACCATCATGAACATGCCGGCTTCGGGCAACACGCAGCGCAAACCCGGCACGCGCTGTAAGCGCTCGAACACCACGTCGCGCCGGCGGCGATAAATCTCCCGCATCTCGGCGGCGATCCGCGCTTTGTTCTGCAAGGCCGTCAACGCCGCCTGCTGGATGAATCCGGGCAAGCCATACAGCATGGCGAGGGCGAGCCGCCCCATATGCTCGATCAGTTCCGCCGGACCGATCGCCCAGCCTACGCGCCAGCCGGCCATGGCATGCGATTTCGACAGACTGCCGAGCGTCACGGTGCGCTCGGCCATGCCGGGCAGCGCCGCAATACTCACGTGTTCCCGCTCGAAAGTCAGCTCGGCGTAGACCTCGTCGGACAGCACCCACAGATCATGCCGGCACGCGAGCCGCGCGATCCGTTCGAGATCGGCGCGCGGCATCACCACGCCGGTCGGATTGCACGGCGTGGCGAAGAAGATGGCTTTGGTGCGCGACGTGACGGCCGCCTCGAGCGCGTCGCAATCGACATGAAAGGCCCGCGCCCGGTCGACCGGGACCGTGACGAGCGTGGCGCCGGCCGCGCGCACGCAGGCCTCGTAGGTCAGATACATGGGCTCGGGGACGATCACTTCGTCGCCCGCTTCCAGCAGGCACAGCGATGCCGCGAACACGCCGTTCTGCGCACCCGCGGTCAGGATCACATTGGCGGCGCTCACGGCGCAGCCGGTCATGCGAGCGTGTTCTTCGGCAATCGCCGCGCGCACCGGTTCACGGCCGGAGACAGCGCTGTAGTGCGTATCGCCGCCGCGCAAGGCCTCGACCGCGCGCTCGACGATCGGCGCCGGCGTCGCGAAATCCGGGTCGCCAACGCTCAGGACGATAACGTCCTCACCATTGGCCGCCGCCTGTTGTGCGACCCGGTGAATTTCCCACGCGGACGTGCGCCTGCCCTGCAAACGCTCGACCAGATTCGAGTACTTCATTACCCTGCCCCGTTGCCCATGGACTCGCCAATGTAAAGGGGCACGCATGAAACGTCCAGATACGAAAAAACGCCACGCGAAGCCTTGGCCTCGCGTGGCGCTTCAACCCAACCCCTTACGGCGGGGCGTGGCGCTCAAACCTGGCGGCGCAATTCCGCCGGAGGCACCTTCATCAGATGCCGGTATTTGGCCACTGTGCGGCGCGCGACCAGCACGCCCTGATCCGCGAGCATCTTGGCGAGCGTCACATCCGAAAGCGGATCACGGGTGTTTTCCGCGGCGATCATTTCCTTGAGCAACGCACGCACGGCGGCGGCGGAACAGGTGCCACCGCTTTCGGTGCCGAGTTCGCGGGGGAAGAAATGCTTGAACTCGAAAATGCCGCGCGGCGTGGCCATATATTTGTTGCCCGTGGCCCGCGAGATGGTGGATTCGTGCAGTCCGAGTTCATCGGCGACATCGCGCAAAACCATGGGCTTGAGTGCGATTTCGCCGTACTGGAAGAAGGCCTTCTGATGCGCGACGATGCATTCCGCCACGCGTTGAATCGTATCGAAACGTTGTTGCGCGTTACGGATCAGCCAGCGCGCTTCCTGCAGTTGCTGTGCGAGCGGCGAGCGGCTTGCACCGGCCGATTGCGCGAACAGCTCTGCGTACATGCGATGGATCCGGGCGCGCGGCTGCACGGCCGGATTGATCGCCACGACCCATTTGTTGCGCACCTGGCGCACGATCACATCCGGCACCACGTAGTTGTCTTCGGTGCGGCCGTAGGAGTTGCCCGGCTTCGGATCGAGCTTGCGCACCAGAGCGCAGGCAATGCGCAGTTCTTCCGCACTGCAGGCAATCTGCTTCTGCAGTTCAGCCTGTTCGCGGCGTGCGAGCCGTTCCAGATGATGCTCGACGATTTGCCGAGCCACTTCGCGCCCCGGCGTATCGGCCGGCAACGCATTCACCTGCAGCGACAGGCATTCCGACAGGGTGCGGGCGCCGAGGCCAGGACGGTCGAGCGATTGCACGAGACGCAGCGCTACCAGCAACTCGTCTTCGGTCAATTCAGGTTCGAGATCGACGCTGTCGGCGAGATCGGAGAGTTCCTGGCGCAAATAGCCGTCGTCGTCGAGCGCCTCGATAATGAAACGGGCCACCGCGCGGTCACGGTCATCGAGCCGATAGAGGCGCAGCGAGTCGTGCAACTGTTCGCGCAAGGTCGGCTGGGAACGGGCCCACTCGGCCGGATCGCTGCTGTCTGAATCGCCGTTCTGACGCGTCGAACTCCGGCTGCTGTAATCGCCGGAAAAGTCGCCAGGCATGTCGTCCTGGCCCGCGCTTTCCAGCGTGTCGTTGCCACCTGACTCGGACGACAGCGAATCGGGCTCGGCGCTGGCTACGGTGTCCGTGGCAGGCAGCGCGCCCGAGTCTTCGCCTGACGCGGTCGTGGCGAGCGCAACGTCTTCGGTATCCGACGAGTCGTATTCGAGGAACGGGTTCGTGTCGAGCGCCGTGCGCAACTCCTGCTGGAATTCCAGAGACGACAACTGCAACAGACGCACCGATTGCTGAAGACGCGGCGTGAGTGCGAGAGACTGCCTTGTGCGAAGTTCAATTGAAGGCATTGTAGTGAGGTCCCGTTAATAGCCGAAAATGGTCAGTAGCCTCCTTAGAGCAACTGCCGTACCAGCTCGCGCAACATCCTGTTTTTTCAACGCTTTGCATTTTCAGGCCCGCCAATTGCGCAGGCGGCCGGACGCCATTTTTACAAGCCCCCGGCAAATTCCGGTTCCTGCTTGCGCACCGCATTCAAGGCCGCTCCAGCCCTTAATTGCGCCCTATTCTTCAGCCTAAAGCCGCGTGCCATAACGGATTTCCTTCACTGCCCGCCTTCGCTCAGGCCGCCGGGCACAACGCTTGCGAATGAGCACTATGTGGACGGACGACGGTCTGTGCACGCGAACGCAGCAGCGAATTCGCATGCACAGACTGTCGCCCAGTGTCGATAACGGGCCCTGACGGAACCGTAGCGGCAACGACCCCACGCGTGTCATCGGCGGTTTCGGCCGCGATCGACCGCAGGCAACAAGACCGCAATTTTCATCAACACCCGAAGGAGAAACCATGAAGACGATCCAATTTCTGAAGACCGCAGGTAGCATTGCTTGTATCGCATTCGCACTGAACGCTACGGCGCAGACCAGCGCGTCGGCTCCGTCGGCTTCGTCCGAAACCATCGGCGAACATGTCGACGACGGCACCATCACCACCAAGGCCAAGGCTGACCTGCTGGCCGCGAAGAACGTCAAGTCGACACACATTCACGTGAAGACGCGCAAGGGCGTGGTGTGGCTCACGGGTTCGGTGCCTTCGGCTGACGACAAGGCGGCAGCCGAGGAAGTCGTCAAGGCCGTGAAGGGTGTGTCGAGCGTCAAGAACCATCTGAAGATCGCCGCTCAGTAAGAGCGAACGATCTGCACGGGAAGCGCTGGCTTCGGTTAGCGCTTCCCGTTGCTCAAGCAGAAGGAAAGACAAAAGCCGTCCGATAATGCGACGGCTTTTTTGCGGGCAGACGGTTCTTGTTGCGAGCCGAACTTTTACGGCGACCGGCGGCAGCTCAACCTCACCTACCAAACTATTGAGCTACTGAGCCGCCGCAAAAAACCAGCGCCGTTTCCAGCGCCAGTTCATTCACCCAGATTTAACGCCGTGCAGCCGCGTATTGATCGCGCAGATCACGCACTCGATCATGGTTCTGCAATACGCCCTGATACTGCCGCTCGACCAGAGCACGCACATCCGCCGGCAATTCCTTTTCCAGCGCGTCGTGGTAGCGCTTCTTCGCGACGTCCTCGCCCTTCTCACATTCGGCCAGAATGTCGTGATCGCTGCGATCGGTCACTGCCGACTTCACGTCGACCCAGCCGCGATGCAGCGCGCCGCTCATGCTGCCGCCCGTTTCGGGTTTGCCGCCGAGCGCCTGAACCGCATCCTGCAACTCACGCGCGCCACGCGTGCAGTCTTCGGCGCGCGAAAGAAACAGCGTTTTCAGTTGAGCATCGTGAGCGTCTTCTGCTGCCTTGCGAAAGCCCTTCTCGCCATCCTTCGACGTTTCGACCAGATCGTTCAGCACGGAAACAACGTTCGTAGCCATTCAATACCTCCAAGGGTTTCGTTAGTCATGAATCCGCCGCCGGACACGTCACGCTATTACCAGCGCTCGCAATCCAGCTGCGGGGTTCGTTGATGTATCCGCACGACGCGTGCCCGGCGCACATCGCAGCGGATGGCCCTGGCGACACATCGGCTAACACTTCCAATCTTGCCAATCCGCGTAGATTATTCCCGCCCCACTACTACGCGGAGCACCGCAAAGCCGCGCCCGGCGTGCTTTCGGCCAATGGCACGGTGGTTGCTTAATAAGCTCGCCCGCAGCATGCCGTGCAGCGCAACGACCCACTGCAAGACGTGCCGATGAATTGAAAACAATGGGCAGGCAACAACGACAGGGAGCATCCACCATGAAGATCAGGAGCACGGAATGTCTGGTCGCCGTCGCGATCATCACCTCGGCGACCGTGATGCCGATTCGCGAACATATGCAACCGCGTGAAGCGGCATCCCCGAGCGCGCAAGTCGCGTCGCCCTCGTGCGGGGCGACGCACGATGGCCCCGTGCCAGCCGCTTGCGAGCCGACGAGGGATGACCATCAAACGGACCGCACAACCCGGCGCCCACGCAGCGCTCCGCAAATCTGGGTCTGAGCGGATCTTTGCAGGACGGCTCCGGCCGTCTACGTCCCTGATGGAGTGAACACGACGCCCACAAGAAAACGGTCCGACCTGAGAGTCGGACCGTTTGGCTAAACACCCTGGCTGAGCACCGCGTCAAACCTCACGTCGGCGGGCCAGTCGAAGAGAAACGTGAACTCAAGCCTCTTTACCTACGCGTGATTTTCCCGAAATTCGTTGAGCGGCACAGGTTTCTTCAAAGGATCGAAGTCCGCCCAACGCCCTTGCTGCCAGCGGCCGCTCGCCCGCTCGATCGCAACGCCGCCAGCTTCGCGCAGCACGCGCGCGGCGTCGAACTGGTTGTCCGGCGACACATGCACCGCGACCAGCACGCCGGAATCACGCGTTTCCTCGTGAAATGGCGATCGGTGGCCAGCCTGGCCGCCCTCGCGCGTGCGTGCCATCGCCCCGACCAGCGAGCCCACGTAAGCGCCGACGCCCGCCGCGATCAACGACACGATGACCGGCGCCGAAAACGCCGCGAAGATCGCCACTCCAACCACGGCGCCGGCTACCGCGCCGATGGTGACACCCAGGCCGGCGCCTTTGGGCGCACCTTTCGCGCCGGCGTCCGTACCGGTATCGCCGCCAATCGGATAACGGGCATGCTGTCCGCGCGGATTCACGAAAAACAGCGTGACGTCTTCTTCGACGAACCCTGCATTGAAGAGCTTTTGCGCCGCATCTTCAGCGGCGGGAAAAGTCGTGAAACGTGCTGCGACGATGAGTGACATGAGGCCTCCTTGCATCGTTGAATGGCGATTGCGGACTCAGCCGCCGCGGCTCGCTGCGCCATTCGGCGCGCTCGAGCGGCGACATGCGCGGGCACTATGCCGCGGTGCCGCGATCCGGTTCCATGCCTTCCACTCTGAACAGTCCACTATGCAACACTACGCCTTCTCCGTTGTTCTGGTCGAGCGCTTCCGCGCAGACCGAACGGATGCGGTGACGGCCTTTGTCGAAGGCCGACATGAGCGTTGCTTCGAGCGCGGAATCGGCGCCGAAATGGTCCTCGAGCGCTTCCGCGGTAATCGCGCACACAACCGCTTCGCCGTCCACCCGCGCCAGAAAACGCACAGTCAGATTCGCTCCGTCGAAGTCCGGCTTGTCGTCGGAAAAAGTGATCTGCATAAGGGAATCCTCATAGGCCGGCCGAGGCAGGATCGCGTTCATGACGAACCCTTCATTGCGCCGGCGAGTTGCTGCGCCATCGCGAGATGATGTTGGATGGTCGGCAACGCGTGCATTGCCGCTGCCTTGAGCTGTGAGTCGGTGCCGCTCGTGCTTTCCTGCTGGAACAGGTCGACCGCGCGCTGATGCGCTTCCACGCCAATCTGCTCAACGTACGCCTGATCGAACTCCTTGCCCTTGAGCGTCTGCAGTTTGCCCACCAGCGCGGAATCCGCTGAAGGCGTCGCAGTAAAGCCCTTTTTCGACACGAGCGCCGCCATGCCATGCGAGAGTTTTGTGTGATCCGCAATCATCTGCTGGGCAAACTTCTTCACGTGCGGGTCGCTGGAGTTTTTCAGCGCGATCCTGCTGGCAGCGATTTCGGTGGCGTCGGACTTCGAGGCATCCTGAACGAATTGCTGGTCCGCAGGCGAGAGCTTCGTACCGCTGACGGGCGCATCACTGGCCGGCGCGTCGCTGGCTTGCGCATAGACCGCGCCAATGGACGCTGCGCTCAAACTTAGCGCGACCGTCATCGCTTGTAGGGGATACCGGAATTTCATGCATTTTCTCCCTGTTCGACGGATACCGCGAAGCGGACCGGGCTGGACGAAGCGGCGCCATTCGCTCGATCGGCGCGCCTCGCTCGCCACCCGCCTATGCCGCCTTGCGCGCGGACAGCTGCCCAATCAGCGCCCGGTTGAAAGCCGGCAGATCATCAGGCTTGCGGCTGCTGATCAGATTGCCGTCCTCGACCACTTCCTTGTCCACCCACGTACCGCCCGCGTTGCGAATGTCGTCCTGCAGGCTCGGCCAGCTCGTGAGCGTACGTCCCTTGATGATTCCCGCCGACACCGGCAGCCACCCGCCATGGCAGATCACCGCGATCGGTTTCTTCGCGCTGTCGGCTGCCTTGACGAAGGCCTGCGCTTGCGGCAGCACACGGATTGCATCCCCGTTCACCACGCCGCCGGGTAACACCACGGCGTCGTAGTCGTCAGCGCTTGCCTTGTCGAAAGTCAGATCGACCTCGACGGCATCACCCTTGTCCACGTGCTTGAAACCTTGAATCTTGCCGGGCTTGGCGGAAATGACGTGCACCGTCGCACCCGCTTCCGCGAGCGCTCGTTGCGGCTCGGTCAATTCGGCCTGTTCGAAACCATCTACCGCGAGTACCGCCACCTTGTAGCCATTCAGCTTGCCAGCCATGCGTGCTCTCCTTCATTCAGTGCCGGGGCCGCGTCTCGCGCGGCTTGTCCGCTTTATGAGTAGTCAATCAGCAATAGACGTGCCTGTGCGGCGGGCCGCCGCAGGCGCCTTCATGCCAATGCCTTGTCTGTTCAATCCCTGCGTTATCCAACCTTGCCTGCCGATGCCGTCAAAGACCGTGCGGATCGTCGTCGAGACCGTCATCGTCGTTGGCGAGCGGATCGATAATCCGGTCGGGTTCGATATCGCTATCCGGCACGAGCGTCGAATCACCGTCCGCCGCGGCACGCTCGCCCGTGCCGGCGCGATCCGTGTCGCTGCCGAGTTCCGAGTCGCCGGTTTCGAGTGCGTGGTTGTCCAGTTCCGAATCCACGTCGAATTCATGACGCTTCGCGCCGGCGACATCGCTGCCGCTATCGGACGAATCACTCGGACCGAGCGCACCTGTCGTGCCGGAGGTTTGTTTGACGACCTGTTGCGGCTCGTCATCAGGATTAAGTGTGCTGCTCATGGCGCTCTCCTTCGTTCGGTTAATCGGTACCCGTATCGAGTGGGCGCAAGGACCGTTCCGCTGTTTCACGAAGCAACCGCGACCCGGCACGCAAAAGCCCACGCCGCGCGTTAGGCACTGCCTTTGCTTGACGCAGTCATCGGCGCGAAACGCGCCTCCTGCCTGAAACTTCTACCTGCGACGATGGCTGCCACGACCACCCCGATTCAAAGCCGCGCTGAACGTACAGACCGCATGGACGACGAGCGCGCAAAACCACCCGCTGCTGCCGACATGCCGCCGGGCTTGCGCCATGCCGACGACGCGAAACCCGGCATCACGCGCAAGCGCGAGAACGGCGGATTCGCGTACTTCGACGTGGCGGGCAAACGCATCGACGACGAGGACGAAATCAAACGCATCAACGCGCTCGCGATTCCGCCCGCTTATGAAAATGTCTGGATCTGCCCGGACGCGCGTGGGCACATTCAGGCAACCGGCCGCGATGCGCGCGGCCGCAAGCAGTACCGCTATCACCCGCGCTGGCGTGAAACGCGCGACGCCGACAAATATGAACGTATGGCCGAGTTCGGCCGCGCGTTGCCGAAGATTCGCGCGCGAGTCGCGCGCGATCTGAATCTGCCGGGCATGCCGCGCGACAAGGTCATCGCCGCGATCGTGCAATTGCTCGACACGACGCTGATCCGGATCGGCAGTGTCGAATATGCGCGGGACAATCAGTCATACGGATTGACGACGCTGCGCAAGAAACACGTGAAGATCGAGGCCGGCCGGTTGCGTTTCAAGTTCCGGGGCAAGAGCGGCATTGAACACGACGTGACGGTCAACAATCCACGTATCAAGCGCATCGTGCGGCGTTGCGCTGAATTGCCGGGCCACGACCTGTTTCAGTATCTCGACGACGATGGCACCCGCCGCACCGTCGGCTCCGCCGACATCAACGATTACTTACGCCGTGCGAGCGGCGCGGACTTCACCGCCAAGGACTACCGCACGTGGGCCGGCAGCGTCTACGCGTTGGCCGCGCTGCGGCGGCTCATCTGCAGCAGCGCGGCGGAAGCGCGCCGGCACGTCGTGGCGACCGTCAAGGACGTGGCCACGCTACTGCGCAATACGCCGGCCGTGTGCAAGCGCTGCTACATCCACCCCGCGGTGATCAGCGCATTCGAAGCAGACGAATTGCAAAATCTCGCGCCGGGCCAAACGCGGCGTGGGCTGAAAGTCGACGAGGTGGCGTTTGCCGCGCTCCTCGCGCACGCCGAAAAACGGGCGGCAAAGCTCGCGCGTCAGGCGGGCGCGAAAGGTCGCAAGGCGCGGGAGTCGGTGGTGACGGAAAGCATCGACACGTCGCTCACGAGTTTGCTGAAAAAGTCGCGAAAGGTGCGCAAGGCAGCGGCAGCGAAGACCGATGCGAAGGCCGGCGTGCAAGCGGCCTGAAGAGCAAGTGCGACGAAGTCTGGCGGCATCGCCGCCTTCGAATGCACATCCGTGCGCGCGCTTCGCCAATCTGGACGAAATAATTTCAAACAAGTCAGCACGCTTTACGCGGTGTTCGAAACGCTCGCAGATGGTTTGCGCAATGCAGACACGCTCTCGAACACAACACGTCTCTGCTGCGCCGCATGTGCCTCTCTCGAAGATCGAAGGAACGCCCGTTGCTCAAGCTTCAACATACCCACCTTGTAGAGGAGTCACATCATGATCAACCAGACACAAACGCAAGCAGGGCTGCGTCAGGGCGAAGGCGCCCGAATCGTCGGCAAAGGCAGCGCGACTGCGGACGGTCCCGGCCCGGACGTGATGGCCGCCGCCACCCTCGATGGCAATAAGGTGCTCAGCAGCGACGGCGAGGATATCGGCAAAATCAAGGACATCATGCTCGACGTCAATTCGGGGCGCGTCGCGTATGCGGTGCTTTCGAGTGGCGGCTTTCTCGGCATTGGCGACAAGCTGCTCGCCATTCCATGGCATGCATTGACGCTGGATACCGAGCAAAAATGCTTCGTGCTGAACATGACCGCCGAACGCGTGAAAAACGCACCTGGCTTCGACAAGGACCATTGGCCGGCGATGGCGGATCAGACATGGGCCACGTCCGTGCATCAGTACTACGGCAGTGAACCCTACTGGGGCCGCGACCGTTACGATCGACGCGACGACTACGGTGTCGACGACATTCCGCCCGCGTCGTCCGACGCGCCGGAGGCAGGCGGCCTGAAGTTGTAAAGCACGCTCACGGCGGGCGCATGCGGCTATCCGGTCGCGGCGCCCGCGCGGATGCGCCGGCATGCCGCCTTTGCGGCAGCCGGCGCATTTCACTTTGAGCGGGCCGTTGTAAGCCACCAAAGCCGCGCAGAAGCGCGCGCACATGCCGATAAGGAGCCTCTGCCATGGCCACCCGAAAAACCACGAGCAAATCGAAACGCCCCGTCGCGCGCGGCAAGTCAGGACGGCCACCACGCCAGCGGCACGCCCAGGCCCACGCGGCGCATCGCGCGAAAAGCCCGCAAAAGTGGTCGCATCATGTGATGGAAACCAGTGACGCAATGGACATCCAGCACGACATTTTCAAAACCGGCAGCGCGGAGTCGATCGCGCAATCGCTCAAGCATTCGTCGACGCGAAGCCGGCGCCGCAAGGGCACACCGTTCCAGTCGGCCATGTCGATGCTGAACTTTTATATCAATCGCGCGGGCAGGAACCTGCCGAAAGCGCGCCGTGATACCTTGCAACAGGCCAAGCGCAAGCTGCGCGAAGCATTCGGACGCGCGCCATGAAAATGACGCGTCGGCGCGCGTTTCTTCTTCAACCGGTCACGCATGCAGCGCCTGCATGCGAGCCCTTACCGGATGCTCATGCACGAAACTTTGTGGTTTCTGATCGTTGGCGGCGTGCTCGTTTTCATGGGTCTCGCGGCAACGACACTCCGGCGGCTGCCCATCAGCGCCGCCATGTTTTACCTCGCGATCGGCTACGTCCTCGGGCCGCCCGGTATCGGGCTATTGCGTCTGGACATGATCGCGGACGCGCATCTGCTGCGCATTTTCACTGAAGTCGCGCTACTGGTCTCCCTGTTTGCCATTGGCCTGCGCTTGCGGCTAGGCATGCTGGAAAAGCTCTGGACCGTGCCGCTGCGGCTCGGCTTCCTTGCCATGCTGGCGACTATTCCGCTGCTGACGCTCTTCGGCGTGTACGTGCTGCATCTGGGCTGGGGGCCGGCCTTGCTGCTCGCGGCGATACTCGCGCCAACCGACCCGGTGCTCGCCCACGATGTGCAAGTGCACAATCCAGGCGACCTCGATTTGCTGCGCTTCGCGCTCTCGGGCGAAGGCGGTCTGAACGACGGCATCGCACTGCCCTTCGCGCTGCTCGGTCTGGCGCTATGCGCCGCGCCCTCCGCTGAAGCGGGTGACCTGCTGAACCTGAAGCTCGCGGGCAGCGTTGTGTGGGGCGTGGCGGGGGCGCTCGCCATTGGCGGCGTGCTCGGCTGGGCCACGACGCACGCGGTGGCGTGGCTGCGCACGCGCCACGCGCAGGCGCTCGGGCTCGAAGGTTTCTTCGCGCTCGGCCTGATCGAACTGTGTTTCGGCGTCGCGCAACTCGCGCAAACCTACGGTTTTCTGGCCGTGTTCGCGGCCGGCGTCGCGATGCGCCGCGTCGAACACCGCGCGAGCGGCGGCATGTCGGCTCGCAAGGCGATCGGCACCGTCGATTCCGAAGACGTCGAAGCGACCGCGGCGAATCCAAGCAAAGCGCATGCGTTCATGACGGAGTCGGTGCTCGGTTTCACGATCGAACTCGAGCGCATCGCCGAAGTCGCCGTCATGGCAATGGTCGGCAACGTACTCGCCACGATGACCGCACCGCTCTTCACCTGGCAAACCGTTTCGCTCACCGTTGCGCTATTCGTGCTCGTGCGGCCGGTGTCGGTGGAATTGTCTCTGGTGGGCTCGAGCGCAACGCCGACCCAACGGCGGCTGATGAGCTGGTTCGGCATACGTGGCATCGGCTCGTTTTACTACCTCGCGTACGCGCTTGAAAACGGCAGCGCGGCCAACGTCGCGCCGCTCGTGCCGCTCACGCTCGCCGTGATCGCGGCATCTGTCGTCGTCCATGGCGTCTCGGCGACACCGTTGATGAACTGGTATCACCGGCTGCGCAGTCGTGAAGGCTAGCCACGATCATTGAGCGGCGTGAATTCCCGATGCTTTCCATTGGCATGCGCGGGCGCGCCTGTCTTCACGCGAAGCTAAATTGAATCGCTAGAATACGGGACCTTCATGCCGCAACAAGGCCTCTTACCTTCAATGACCTCACGCGACGATTCAGAACGTACGGCACGGGCGAGCGCCGCCAACTCGCTGTTTGCATTTCTCAAGGCATTGCCGCCCCGCGAGCGTTTAATGGAAGGCAGCTTCATGGCCGTGCAGGCCGTCGCGGGCGCGAGCCTCGCGTTCGCCATCGGCCGCGCGCTGCATACCGAGCAGGCCTTCTGGGCGTGCATCACGGCGATTGCGGTCAGCCAGCATAGCTATATCGACACCCGCAACCTGTCGCGCGATCAATTCATCGGCGCGATGGTCGGCGGCTTGTGCGGACTCGTGGGCACGACGCTCGGCGCCGGTTATTTCGCGGCCTACGCGGCCACGGTCGGCGTGGCGATCATCATGTGCTGGATCCTGAACGTGGGTAGCGCGGCGCGTCTGGGCGGCATTACCGCAACGATCATGCTGCTGGTGCCGGGCATCGGCCCGGCGTGGGACAAAGCCTTGATGCGCCTCGGCGAGGTGACGCTCGGCACGGTCTGCGCATTACTGGTGGCGTTTCTCATGACGTGGATCGAGCAGCGCTGGTTCGGCAAACCGAACAAGGCCTAGCTAGCCCGGCGTCACATCGTTGTCGTGCGGAGCACGCCGGTAACGTCCGGGCGTCACCCCCACGCTTTGCTGAAACGCCTTGCCGAATGCTGCCTCCGACTGATAGCCCACCGCCTCGCCGATCTCGGCCGCGCTACGCTGCGTGCGTCGCAGCAGATCGCACGCAATGGTCATACGGATCTGCGTGAGAAAGTCCATCACGGTCATGCCCGCGCGCTCATTGAAATGGCGCGCGTAAGTCGCGCGCGACATGGCCGCGAGCTCGCCGAGTTCGGCAATGGTCCACGCTCGCTCGGGAGCGCCCAGCATGCCTTGCACGGAAGCACCGAGACGCGCGTCGGCGAGCAGCGCGAGCACGCCTGAAGCCGACGCGTTGCGCTCGCCGTGCGCGCGCAACGCCATCGCGAAGAGCGCCTGGCTCAATGCGGTAACGATGGCAAGGGCGCCCGCCTCGCGTCGTTCGGCCTCGGTGCGCATCAGCGCAATCAGCGTTTGCAGCGAGCCCAGCGCTTGCATGCCGCCTAGCGAGACGTGGAACGGATCGGGCAATGCGTTCAGCAACAACGCCGACGACCCCGGGGCGTAAACGAAGCGGCCACACAGCAGATCGATGTCTGCAGGCACCTGCGCATCATTGCTGCCATCGTTGCGGCCGTCGTTGCGCCGCACGGGCAACATGCCGTCATGGCCGAGCGTCAATGGCGCGGTGGCCGCCAGCCGCTTCACGTCGCGCACACGATGCGCCGCGCCACGCGGAAACAGCATGAAGTCGCCCGCGCTCAGCGCGTGCTGCACGCCGTCGGCGGTTTCGACAATACACGCGCCGTCCAGCACGAGGTGAAACGGCGCAATGCCCGCTTCCATCGAATCGTGATCAATGTCGAAGGCGCCCAAGAGCTGGCAACGCAGATCGAGACTGGCTTGGGGCCGCGCCAGGTCGATCAGTCGGCTAAGCGTATCCATGAGACGATCGCGCTAAAAGTTGAGCGAATCGAGTATTCAGGATATCGCGGCGCAGCGCAATACTTGTCTCACGACGCCGGCACCCGCCGACGCGCAGCAGACAAGGAGCATTGCCATGTTGAACTGGATCGAATACCGCAAAGAACTGTTCGGCCGCATCGGCGAAATCGCCAAACTGTCGCCGGATACCGTCAGGGCGTATCAGGCGATGTCGAGCGCCGGCCAGAAGAAAGACCTCCTCGGCGCCAAGACGCGCGAACTGATTTCGCTCGCCGTGGCGGTGAGCCTGCGCTGTGACGGTTGTATCACCGTGCACACCGCCGAAGCGCTCAAGCTTGGCGCGACACGCGACGAAATCGCCGAAGCGCTGGGCGTCGCGGTCGCCATCAATGCGGGCGCCGCGATGGTGTATTCGGCTCGCACGATGGACGCCGCCGCGGCTTATGCGGCGCAAGCAGCGGACGCGGTCTGAGTCGATGCGAGGAGCAGGCGGCACTCGGCGACTAGGCCGCCACACGAACTGAGCGGCCGCGCGTGGACCACCTGATTTGTCTCGCAACATACGACCCACGCGCGGCCCGCTCTACCTCAGTCCACTGCTACTCCGGATGCCGCGCCTCTTCCAACTGCTTGCGGCGCGGCTCGCCTTGACGTTCCAGCATCCAGCCCGGATATTCTGCGGGCAGCGAGCTGACCTGATCGAGCCGGGCGAGTTCGTCCGCCGTGAGCGAAACACCGGTCGCCGCGATGTTATCGTCGAGTTGCCCGACCTTTTTCGCGCCGACGATCACCGAGGTCACCACGCGCTGATGCAGCAGCCACGCGAGCGCGATCTGCGCGACCGACACCTGCTTCGTCCCGGCGATCTCACGCATCACGTCGATACAATCGTAGGCGCGCTCGCGGTTGACCGGCGGAAAATCGAAGGTCGTGCGACGGCTGCCCGCTTCGCCCTGCTGCTCGCGTCCGTATTTGCCACTCAGCAAGCCGCCCGCGAGCGGACTCCACACCATCAGCCCGAGACCCTCGCTGTGCAACATCGGCACGAGTTCACGTTCGAGATCGCGGCCCGCGAGCGTGTAATACGCCTGCAGCGTCTCGAAACGCGCAAGCCCAAGCCGCTCCGAGATGCCGAGTGCTTTCACGATCTGCCACGCGGCCCAGTTCGATACGCCGACATAGCGCACATGGCCGTGCTGCACGAGCGTGTCGAGTGCACGAACGGTTTCTTCGATCGGCGTGGCCGGGTCGAAGCCGTGGATCTGATACAGGTCGACGTGATCGAGCTGCAAACGCTTCAAACTCGCCTTCACGCCGTCGATGATGTGGTAGCGCGACGCGCCGCGCGCGTTCGGGAACTCGCCCGTCTGACCGAATACCTTGGTGGCCACCACCACTTTGTCGCGCGGCACCTTGAGGTTCTTTAGCGCCTGGCCCGTGATCTGTTCGGACAGACCTTCTGCGTAGACGTCGGCTGTGTCGATGAAGTTGATGCCCGCATCGAGCGCCCGGCCAACCAGACGCTCCGCGTCGCCCTGCTGCAGATCGCCGATCTGCTTCCACATGCCCTCGCCACCGCCGAAGGTCATCGTGCCCAGACATAGCTCTGAAACAAACACACCGGTACGGCCTAACTGGTTGTATCGCATCGTTGAGACTCCATCATGGATTGGTGGATCGGTGAGGCGTAGAGAGTACTGCAATTAGCAAAATCCGGCAGAGCGTGAAAACGCGTGCGAAGGCAGTCGAAAGCGGGCATGCATTTGTTTCAAACTCCTTACGATCTGAATGACTGTGCTCCGGGCGTGCCGCTTTACCCGGACGGCAAAAATTGCCGCCGTACCAGCGCTTTAGCGGCAACCTGCGTGGCCGGCAAACAGGGTTGGGCAAAACTCGCGCAAACCTGCCAGACTGGCTGCTGATCCACACACGCGGCGCGCTCCCGCCGCCCTCTGGATATGGCACGCCTCGCCCCCATCTATGCCAGCATGACCTCGGCCACCACCACCTCTGCCGCTGCCCTGGATGCGGCTCCCGGCACCGCATCGGGTTCCATCGCGACGCCCGCCGTGGAGCGTTCGACGGCCGATGCGCTGGCCGATTTCCTTCCCGCGGTCGCGAGCTGGTTCCTCAAGCGCTTTCCCGCCCCGGCCGAAGCCCAGGCCGCTGCGTGGCCGCAGATTCGCCGTGGCCGCTCCACGCTGGTGGCCGCGCCGACGGGTTCGGGCAAGACTCTCACCGCCTTCCTGTCCGCGCTCGACGATCTTGTCCAGCAGGGGCTCGCCAACGGCGGCGTACTTCCCGACGAAACGCTGGTGGTGTACGTTTCGCCGCTCAAGGCGCTATCCAACGACATCCGCCTCAATCTGCAGTTGCCGTTGCAAGGCATCGCCGCGGAACTCGAAGCGCGCGGCTTGCCGGCGCTGGACATTCGTACCGCCGTGCGCACCGGCGACACCACGCAGCAGGAACGCAACGCGTTGAAAAAACGCGCGCCGCACATCCTCGTCACCACGCCTGAATCGCTTTACGTGCTGCTCGGTTCGGATTCGGGACGCCGCATGCTCGCGACCGTACGCACAGTGATCGTCGATGAAATTCACGCGCTTGCCGGCGGCAAGCGCGGCAGCCATCTTTCGCTCAGCCTGGAGCGCCTGGACGCGCTGTGCGGGCGGCGTTTGCCGCGCATCGGGCTGTCGGCGACGCAAAAGCCGGTGAGCGCGGTCGCGCGTTTTCTGGTGGGCGGCGGGAGTATCGACAGCGGCATTCCCGCCGATTGCGCGATCGTCGACGTGGGTCATGTCCGGGCGCGCGACCTCGCGCTCGAGATCCCGCCGGTGCCGCTCGAAGCGGTGATGCCCAACGAAGTGTGGGAGCGCGTCTACGACCGTCTAGCCGAACTGGTGGCGATGCACCGCACCACGCTGATCTTCGTCAACACGCGGCGCATGGCCGAGCGCGCCGCGCGTCATCTGACCGAGCGGCTCGGCAAGGACGTGGTCGCCGCGCACCACGGCAGCCTTGCCAAGGAACATCGGTTCGACGCCGAACAGCGCCTGAAACGCGGCGAACTGCGCGTGCTGATCGCCACCGCTTCGCTGGAGCTCGGCATCGATATCGGCGATGTCGATCTGGTCTGCCAGATGGGTTCGCCGCGCGCGATCGCACCGTTCCTGCAACGCGTCGGACGCTCGGGTCATCATGTCGGCGGGATGCCCAAAGGCCGGCTTTTTCCGGCGTCGCGCGACGATCTGATCGAATGCGCCGCGCTGCTCGATTGCGTGCGGCGCGGCGAACTCGACGCGCTGCGTATTCCGCGCGCGCCGCTCGACGTGCTCGCCCAGCAGATCGTCGCGGAAGTGTCGAGCGCCGAATGGAACGAAGACGCGCTGTTCGACATGTTGCGGCGCGCCGCACCGTACGCGGATCTGACGCGTGAGCAGTACGACGCCGTGCTGCGCATGCTCGTGGAAGGCTATACGAGCCGCAATGGTCCGCGCGGCGCGTACATCCATCGCGACGTGGTGAGTGGCACGCTGCGCGGCCGGCGCGGCGGCAAGCTCGTCGCCGTCACTTCGGGCGGCACGATTCCCGAGAATGCCGACTATGCCGTGGTGCTCGAACCGCAGGCGATCAATATCGGCACCGTGAACGAGGATTTCGCCGTCGAAAGCCTGGCCGGCGACGTGTTTCAGCTCGGCAACGCGTCATACCGGATTCTGCGGATCGAAAGCGGGCGCGTGCGGGTCGAGGACGCGCAGGGACAGCCGCCGAATATTCCTTTCTGGCTCGGCGAAGCACCGGGGCGCAGCGACGAACTGTCGTTCGGCGTCGCACGTTTGCGCGAGCAGATCGGGCGTCTTCTCGAAGGGAAGGATTCGGTGATGCCGGCCGTTTCTGTGAATGAGGGCGGAGCCGACGTTGAAGCCGAAGCTGAGGTTGTATCCGAAGCCGAAGCCGCAACGCTACCCGCCCGCCTCGACCACGCGACCGACTGGCTCATCCACAACCTCGGTCTCGACGAAGCCGCCGCACGCCAGATCGTCGACTATCTCGCCCGCGCGCGCGCCGCGCTCAGCGTGCTGCCCACGCAGAACACGCTGGTCATGGAGCGTTTCTTCGACGAATCCGGCGGCACCCAACTCGTGATCCACGCACCGTTCGGCAGCCGCGTGAACCGCGCGTGGGGTCTCGCGCTGCGCAAGCGGTTTTGCCGGACCTTCAACTTCGAACTGCAAGCCGCCGCCACCGAAGACGCGATCGTCCTCTCGCTGACCGGCAGCCATTCCTTCGTGCTCGACGACGTGTGGCGCTATCTGCATTCGAACAGCGCGGAGCATCTGCTGATTCAGGCGCTGCTCGACGCGCCGCTGTTCGGCGTGCGCTGGCGCTGGAACGCGACCACCGCGCTCGGCTTGCCGCGTTACACCGGCGGGCGCAAAACCGCGCCGCAATTGCAACGCATGCGCAGCGAAGATTTACTGGCGAACGTGTTCCCCGAGCAGGCCGCGTGTCTGGAGAACGTAGTGGGCGAACGCGAACTGCCGAGTCATCCGTTAGTGGACCAAACCGTCGACGACTGTCTGCACGAAGCAATGGACAGCGAACGCTGGCTCGCGCTGCTGCGCCGTATCGAACAGGGCGACATTCAACTGGTTGCGCGCGACTTGCCGGCGCCCTCGCCGCTCGCGGCCGAAATCCTCAATGCAAAGCCCTACGCGTACCTCGACGACGCGCCTATCGAGGAACGCCGTACGCAAGCCGTGCTGAGCCGCCGCTGGACGGACCCGTCGAGTGCCGACGATCTCGGCGCACTGGATGCCGGCGCTATCGAAAGCGTGCGCGACGAAGCATGGCCGCAGGCGCGCAATACCGACGAGATGCATGAAGCGTTGACGGGCCTCGCCTGCATCACCGAGGCCGAAGCGCGTCGTCGCGAAGGCTGGCCGGCGTGGCTCGCGGCGCTGGCCGAATCCGGCCGCGCCACCCGGTTGCGGATAGCCGACGGCGACGCCGTGTGGCTGCCGGTCGAGCGCCTCACCTGTTTCGAGTCGCTCTATCCGGGCGCCAGCTTTGCGCCCCTGCTCGCCGCGCCGAAAGGCTATACCGAGAGCTGGACCGCCGAGGACGCCCTGCTCGACGTGCTCCGCGCGCGTCTGACAGGCTTCGGGCCGCTGCCGGTCAGCGCGATTGCCGGGGCGCTGCACTTGCCGGCGGCATCGGTCGAGCAGAGCCTGATGCGCCTCGAAGCCGAAGGCTACGTGATGCGCGGGCGCTTCACGCCGCAAGCGGGCGAAGAAGAATGGTGCGAACGTCACCTCCTTGCGCGCATACACCGTTACACGGTGAAGCGCCTGCGCCGTGAAATCGAGCCGGTGGAACGGCACGACTTCATGCGCTTTCTGTTCGAGTGGCAACACTTGACGCCGGACACGCGCAGCGAAGGACGCGACGCCCTCGCGGCGGTGCTCGACCAACTCGAAGGCTTCCAGGCGGCGGCGGGCGCCTGGGAGGAAGACATTCTGCCCGCACGCGTGAAGGCGTATGCGAATACTTCGCTCGACGAACTATGCCGCGCCGGCAAGATAGTCTGGACCCGACTGACGGAGCGCGCACGCGGCGCCGCCGGGCCGGTCCGCAGCACGCCCATCGTGCTGCTGCCACGCGCGCAAGTGCGCGTGTGGAGCGCGTTGCTCGATCCGTCGAAGCAACCGGAGTTGTCGGCCCGCGCGCAAAGCGTGTACGACGCGCTCGTGCAACACGGCGCGATGTTCTTCGACGAACTGCTGGCGGAGGTTCGCGTATTGCGTATGGAACTGGAGAGCGCACTGGGCGAACTGGTGGCCGCGGGTCTCGTGAATTCAGACAGTTTCGCGGGCCTGCGTGCGCTGCTCAAGCCGGTGGCCAAACGCAATGCGTTTTCCAGCAACCGGCGCGCGCGCTCGAGCGCGCTGATCGGCGGCATGGACGACGCGGGCCGCTGGGCACTCGTTACCCGTCCCACCGCTGCTGTGGCGTCCGCGACCGCGCCGGAGCAGCGTCGCCGGCAATTGCCGCCGGAAGTCCTGGAGCATGTCGCAATGACGCTATTGCGACGTTACGGCGTGGTGTTCTGGCGGCTGCTCGAACGCGAGGCGGATTGGCTGCCGCCATGGCGAGATCTTTTGCGCGTGTTCCAGCGGCTCGAAGCGCGTGGTGTGATTCGCGGCGGGCGTTTTGTGAATGGGCTCGCGGGCGAACAATTTGCCCTGCCTGAAGCGATTCCGGTACTGCGAGAAGTGCGACGGCATGCGAACGATAGTGCTTTTGTGTGCGTAGCAGGCACGGACCCCTTGAATCTCGCGGGCACTTTGCTTGTTGGCGAACGCGTCCCCGCGGTAGCGGGCAACCGGATTCTGTATCGCGACGGTGTCGTGGTAGCCACGCTGGTGGCAGGGGCTTTCTGGTTCGATCCCTTGCTGGAAACGGTTCCCTCCGAGAGGGAACAGGCTCGTGCATGGCTCGCGCGGCGTTTTTGACCGCTGGGCGCGCGTATCGGCGGTCACAATTTCACGACTAATTCAGCGTAAATCAACCCTAAAGACAGCAGGTTTACCAACCGTTAATCTTTCTAAGCCCGAACGCCAGCCGCTTCGCTACAATGGGGACAGTCTTAAGTATGATGAAGACTGTTTGCCGACTCCGCCTTCAAGACGGCCAACGGCACACACCGCCCGGGGATCTCATGAACGACGACCAACACGACCAGGTGCTTTTTGCCCAGTTCGGCACAAGCAGCCCATGCTGGCGTCTGTCGAACGACAGCAACGCGCTCGAACTCACGCCCGTCACCGGCGATGTGCCTGCCAATGTCGCCATTCCTCTGAATCCTCAGCAGGCCTCGCAAATCCGTTGCCTGACCGGCGTGACCTCGCATCTCGTCCTCGACGTTCGGCTGTTCGGCGAGCCGTTGCGCCTGCATCTGGTCGGCAAGAAGCTCACCAGTAACTCCTGGGCCGGCACCGCCTCCGCTTATGACGACACCGAGTCCGTCGCGCGCGATCTGGTCCACGGCCTCTCGTTCGCCGAGCAGGTCGTGTCCGAAGTGAATT
Organism: Paraburkholderia sp. RL17-381-BIF-C; assembly: GCF_046026435.1. Classification (NCBI taxonomy): domain Bacteria; kingdom Pseudomonadati; phylum Pseudomonadota; class Betaproteobacteria; order Burkholderiales; family Burkholderiaceae; genus Paraburkholderia; species Paraburkholderia sp. RL17-381-BIF-C. The sequence goes on from NZ_JARESX010000046.1 coordinate 44,117, forward strand.
CGGTCGTCGTGATCGTCGACCGGCACGGCCGGATACAGCGCTTCAACCGGCTCGCGGAGGAGCTTACGGGCGTCAAGGAGGAAAACATCATTGGCCGCAACGTGTGGGCGCTGTTCATGTCCACCGAAGACGGCGCGGCCTCCAGTCAGAACATTGCGGGCTTCTTCAATCGCGGCGTGTCGTACGAAGTCGAGCGGCGCGTCAAAACGGTGCATGGCGAACGGCTCTTCCTGTTCCGCAACAAGTTCGTTCACAGCGGCAGCGGCGTCGAAGAACAATTCCTGATCTGCTCGGGCACCGACATCACCGAGGAACGGCTCGCGCAGGAACGCCTCACCGAACTGGCGAATACCGACTCGCTCACCGGCCTCGCGAACCGCAACGCGATCCAGGACAAAATCCGCACCGCCATTGAAGACGCCGCGCCGGGCGAAGAAGTCGGCGTGCTGTTTCTCGACCTCGACAACTTCAAGAAGGTCAACGATCACTACGGCCACGTGTTCGGCGACCGTCTGATTCGCGACGTGTCCACCGCCATCGGCCTCTGCCTGAACGAAGGCGATACGCTTGCGCGCCTGGGTGGCGACGAATTCATCGTGCTCGCGGCCAAGGGCAAGGCGCGCGAACTCGAAGCCACCGCGCAGCGCGTGCTCGAACGCATGCGCACGCCGTTCAGCCTCGGGCTCGTGGAGGTCTACACGGGCTGCTCGATCGGCATCGCGTTGTATCCGGAACACGGCGACAGCCTCGAATCGCTGATCCGTTCCGCCGACACCGCCATGTACGTCGCCAAAGACGAAGGCAAACGCACGCACCGCGTGTTCTCACCGGAAATGAACCGCAAGGTCGCCGAGTATATGTGGCTCGACACCAACTTGCGGCGCGGTCTCGAAGAGGGCCAACTGACTCTGCATTACCAGCCGAAACTGTCGCTCACCACCGGCGTGGTCCAGGGCGCCGAAGCGCTGGTGCGCTGGAATTCTCCCGAGCGTGGGCAGATCATGCCGGCCGAGTTCATCCGTTATGCGGAAGAGTCCGGCTTGATCGGCGTGCTCGGCCGCTGGGTCATGGAAACGGCCGCGAAACAGGCCGCCAAATGGAAAGCCGACGGCTACAACCTGCGTATCGCGATCAACGTGTCGGCGCGGCAACTCGTCGATACGGCGGTGGTCCGCCATTTCACGGAGGCGCTGCAGAACGCGAATCTCGACCCCTGCCTGATCGATCTCGAACTGACCGAAAGCTGCCTGATCGAAGACGAAACGGCTGCGATCGACCTGATCAAGCAGTTCCGCCAACTCGGCGCGCAGGTTCATCTGGACGATTTCGGCACGGGCTATTCGTCGCTGTCGCAGCTCGGCCGTATTCCGCTCGACGTCATCAAGCTCGACCGCAGCTTCGTGCGTTCGATCAACGCAGACACCAAGGCGCAAGCGCTGGTGCGCTCCATGGTGGTCGTCGCGCAGGAGCTGAATTTCAAGGTGGTCGCCGAAGGGATCGAGACCGAGTCGGAAGAATTGTTCATGAAGGGCCTGGGCGTCGACTACGTGCAGGGCTTCCTGTACGGCCAGGCCATGCCGGCGCCTGAATTCGAACGCTGGTTGCAGGATAGACAGAAGCTCAGACTGATCGCCTGAGCCTCCGTGCGCCCCATGGGAACTTCCCTGGGGGAGCCGCCCCCCTTGCGGCTTATCGTGTTTGGCCCCAGGCTCTTTCAGGCGAAATTGGCCGTACTGACCGCCGTCTGGCGCAGGTTCGAGGTCCGCCGGTTCTGCAGCATCACCAGCCGTTCCATGAAGGCCAGATCCTTCTCTTCGATCGTGAAGGCCGCTTCCACCCAATCCTCCGTGATTTCCATCAACTCGGCGCGCGAGAGTTGCAGCACGCGCTGGCGAGCCCGCAGCATTGCCCGGATGCCGTTCATTTTGGGCTTGAGCGTGTCGATGAAGGTACGGGTCGCCATATAGGCTTCGCCCGGCTCGAACAGTTGATCGACCAGACCTTTGCCGTAATGCCATTCTGCCGTATGCGATTCTCCGACGCCGATCAGTTCCTCCGCGAGCCGCATGCCGACTTTGCGCGCCACCAGTGAGTAGCCGCCCATGCCCGGGAACAGATTGAACGCGATCTCCGGGAAGCCCATGCGCGCGTCAGTCTGCGCGAGCAGGAAATGATGCGCGAGCGCGGCCTCGAAGCCCCCACCGAGTGCCGTGCCCTCCACCATCGCGATCGAAATCGCCCCCGTGTCGAACCCCCGCGACGCCGCATGCACGCAATCGACACACGCCCGCGCATACGCCATCAGTGCCTGACGCTTACCGGTGCGGATCGCGTCCGCGAAGAAGTCCAGATCGCCGCCGACGTTGTACATGGTCGGAATCAACGAGCCGGTGACCCAGAAGTCGATCGGCAATCCCGAGTCCCGGGCTGCTTGCGCGAGTTCCAGAATGTCATGCACCAGGTCGAGATTGAAACAGGGACGCGGCTGCGCCCGCAACATCATCCACATGATGTTGCGGCCTTCTTCGTAGTAAGCGGAAATTTGCGAAAGATTGCCGGCCTCGAGGAACGGACGGCAGGCGTGGTGGTTATGGAGATTCATTTTGAACGGTCCTTTTAAGGTTAAACACTGGTATTGCAATGCGAGCCTAAAGCAGACCGGAATCGGATGGGAGCGGGGTAACCAACAGATGAATGCAAGCCGCGAGCAAAGCCCCGCCAGACGGTGCTCTGCGGGAGGGTGAGGGTTGGGTGGCGGGTTCCGTGAACGCAAACGCTTGCGCACCGATGATGGGCGAAAATGACCCACAAATAGGCGCACGCCGGCTGTCAATTTACCTACGGTCAGGGATTGAATTTCTTGCCGGAGCCGAAAGAAAAAGAAATAGTCTTCGATTAGAAAATGCAATCGAAAATATGACTGGCGAGTGCGTGTTTTTTGGTTTGTGCGCTAACAGACTGAGTATCTGTTTCGCATATTTAAACGCATGCGGCCGCGAGCACCGCGCAATCCACGAAGTATCTATCGTGGATGCGCGGACCGGCGGCCGTCTTCTTGCGCTCTCATCCGGTTGATGATGGCGCGGGTCGTACCAGGCGTGATGCCTGGCAATGCTCAAGGCGCGGCTGCAATGACCTCGGCAACCGCGGCCGTGAGCTTCTTGCCGTAAGGCACGTGCAGGAATTCATTCGGTCCGTGCGCGTTCGACTTCGGTCCGAGCACGCCGCACACCATGAACTGCGACTTCGGGAAGCCCGCCTTCAGCACGTTCATGAGCGGAATGGTGCCGCCCTGCCCCACGTAGGCGACATCGGCGCCGTAGTGCTGGCGCGACGCGTCGTTGAGCGCCGTGGCAAGCCACGGGGCGAGATCGGGCGCGCTCCAGCCGCTCGCCGCGCCTGCGTCCGGCTTGAACGTCACCTTGGCGTTGTAGGGCGGATCGAGTTCGAGCAGCGCCTTCAGTTCGGCGACGGCCTTCTCCGCCTCGATCAGCGGCGGCAGGCGCAGCGACAGCTTGAACGCCGTGCGCGGACGCAGCACGTTGCCGGCATCGGCAAGCGCGGGCAGGCCCGCCGCGCCGGTCACGGATAGCGACGGACGCCACGTCGAATTGAGCAAGGCCTCTTGCGGATTGGTTGTGGTGGGGAGCACCTGACGGCCGTCCTGACCGCACGCCCACGGCAGCTTCTTCCAGACGTCGTCGCCGAGAATTTGCGCGGTGGCTTCCGCCTCACGCAGACGGTCCGCCGGAATCTCGACATGGAAGCCCTTCGGCAGCAGGGTGCCGTTAGCGGAGTCCTCCAGACGGTCGAACAGTTGCCGCATGATGCGGAAGCTCGACGGCGCGATCCCGCCGTAACCGCCCGAGTGAATCCCTTCGTCGAGCACCTGTACTTCGAGGTCGCCGGCAACCAGTCCGCGCAACGACGTGGTGAGCCACAGCTGATCGTAATTGCCCGCGCCCGAATCCAGACACACCACGAGCCCGACCTTGCCGAGCCGCTCGCGCAACGCGTCCACATACGGCAGCAGATCGTAGCTACCGGACTCCTCGCAGGTTTCAATGAGACCGACGCAGCGCGGACGCTCGACGCCTTGCGCGTCCAGCGCCGCGAGCGCGGTGATGCTTGCGTAGATCGCATAGCCGTCGTCGGCGCCGCCGCGGCCGTAGAGCTTGTCGTTCTCGAGTTTGGGTGTCCACGGTCCGAGGTCGTTACGCCAGCCGTCGAACTCGGGCTGCTTGTCGAGGTGGCCATACAGCACGATGGTTTCTTCGCTGCCGGAACGGGTCGCCGGCGTTTCGAAGAAGATCACCGGCGTGCGGCCGGCCAAGCGGATCACTTCGAGCTTCAGGCCGCGCACGGCCTGCTGTTCGGCCCATTGCGCGGCGTCGGTGATCACGCGCTCCAGATAGCCGTGCTTGACCCAGTCGGGATCGAACGCCGGACTCTTGGCCGGCACCGCGATGTAGTCCGTCAATGCGGGCACGATCTCGTCGTTCCACTTGCGGTCCACGAATTCACGTAGCGTGTCCGGGTTGATGCGTTGAGTTTGTTGGGTCGTGTCGTCGGAGATCATGATGGCGGTCCGTGGCAGGTCTGTTCAGTCGAAACGATCATGATAGTCCTGATGCGGGATCGGCTGAACCCCTCGCCCTTTCGCGCGTGAAGCAAGGCGTTTGTCGCGGGCCTTACGCGAACCATGCAATCGCGCGACAATCGGGCATACGTCGCATGTGGGGAGGCTGTCCATGAGTGGCAATCTCGTCGTCCAGACCATCGCCGCGGTGCTGGCGTTGGCGCTCTACTTTTTGCCTGCCGTGCTGGCGGACCGGCGCAAGCGCCACGACGTGCTGACGCTGGCGCTCTTCAATGCGTGCCTCGGCTGGACTGTGTTCGGCTGGCTGCTTACGCTGTATTGGTCATTGCAACCGAACCCGCCGAAGAACATCGCAGGCGAGGTGGTGGAGACGCGCAAACTCGTGAGGATGCGAGCTTTTTCGTCCGCGCTGCTGGTGCGCGTGCAACGGCGCAGCATGCGGGACCGCTCTGAGAACTAGATCAGGCGAAGCTGGGCAAGGTCGGCCGAAGCTCCGGCCGACCCGGCCGCGTGATTGGCCAACGCGTCAGGCGGCGCATCAGACAGCGCGTCAGGCGGCGCGGCCCACGCGGCTCCACAGAACGGAGCCGGCGGGAATGGAGCGCGGCTCTGCGCGCACGCTCGCGGGTGCAAACATCTCACGGCGCAGTTCGCCGTGTTCGTCGAACCACTCGCAGATCAGCCAGTTGCCCGGATTGAGCGCTACTGGCCCTGCGTATGTCACCGTCATGCGCGAGCCCCCTTCCTTCAACGTGACGACGTCGCCGACATTGAACTGGGCGGCTGGCGGTGTCTGGAATGCGTCAATGGTGGCGGTTAGCATATTTACCCCCTACGGAACCGTTGAGCGACATTAAATCGTTGCGCCGGATTTCTCGACATTAGGCCTGCTGAAGTAAAACTCTAAAAAGTTTGCCAAGATTAACAATCGAAATTAATCACTGCAAGCGCTTTTTATTGATACCGTTTTCATCGGGAGTGGAATGGCTTCCACTATCGCCCGCCCGTGCGTAAAACCGGGAAAACCCTTCAATGCGCCGCCTGGCCGCCCGTTCATGCGGCACTGCACGATCGCAACTGTTACTGCGGCGTAACGGCTCGGGCAGCAGAAAATGCCCGGACCTTTTGTCATATCTAATGCAGTGGCCAACAATATTCAGGGTTTATTCTGATCCAGCGCAAACGGAATTACCTGTGAACGACTCAGTTACCGGTAAATGCGGGATGCTTAAAATCGTCGTTGTTTAAAAAATTACCTAATAAATTCTGGCAGCCTCTGTTGAAAACGGTTTCAGCCGCCGGATTTTCAAATCCGCTACGCCACGCGCCGCAGCGCGAGCTGCTGATGCCGCACCAACAACACGCTCAATCCGATGCACGCGAACATCAGCAATGCGTTGATCGCCAGGCTGATCTGGAACGCATGCGCATAGGCGCCCGGCGCCGCGCGGCCACCAAGCGCGCCGAAGAACGCGCCGCTGATGGCCGCCGTCCCGAACGCCGAGCCGATCTGCAACGTCGACGAGACCACGCCCGAAGCCAGTCCGGCTTTCTCCGGCACGACTTCCAGCAACACGATGCGCATGATCGACGGCAGCAACAAGCCATGACCGACACCCGCGCACACCAGCCCGCAATAGAACAGCAGATCCGGCGTGGCCGACTGGGTGGCGGACCATCCCGTGACCGTGAAGCCGAGCGTCATCATCGAAAAACCGAGAGTCAGCACATGGCCGCCAATGCGTTTGACCACGGCCGGCGAAGTCAGCGGCCCGACCACGAAACCGATCGCAAACGGCATGATCGCGATGCCCGACGCGAGCGGCGTCCAGTGCAAACCGGTTTGCAAGAAAATCCCGTAGGTCAGGAAGAACGCGCTGTTGCAGTAGAACAGGAACGCGAGCACGAGCCCTAGCGCGAAGGCCCGGTTACGGAACAACTGCAGATCCACCAACGGATGGCCACCGCCGCGCTCCACGCGCCGCTCGGTCAGCACGAAGACTGCAAACGCGGGCACGGCAAGCGCGAACATCACGAAGGTCCACGCCGGCCAGCCCGCTTCGCGGCCGTGCGTCATCGGGTAAATGATCAGCAGCAGCACGGCGGAGAGCAGCGCCACGCCCTTCACGTCGATGCCGGTGCGCGTGGCCGGCTGGTTCTCCGGCACGAACTTCCAGGTGCCGATAAACGCCGCGATGCCGATCGGGATGTTGATCAGAAAGATGATGCGCCAGTCGAGTCCGAACGGGTGATACGTGATCAACGCGCCGCCACCCAACTGGCCGACGATCGACGACAGCCCGAACACGAAACCGTACAGGCTCATCACCTTGGTCTGCTGATGCAGCGGCACGACCGCGCGAATGGTCGCGAGCACTTGCGGCGCCATCACGGCGGCGGCGACGCCTTGGACGATCCGCGAAATCACCAGCATATGCCCGCTGGTCGCGAAGCCGCACAACGCCGAAGCGACCACGAACGCAGCCATGCCGGTCATGAACATGCGGCGGCGGCCGAACAGGTCGCCGAGCCGCCCGCCCGTGATCAACAGCACCGCGTACGCCGACGCGTAGGCGGAGACGACGAGCTGCAATTGCGCGTCGCTGGCGTTCAGGCCGGTGCGAATCGAGGGCAACGCGAGATTGACGATGAAATAATCGAGCGGCGCGAGGAAGGCGCCGACGAACAGCACGGCAAGCGCCAGCCCCTGCCGTTCGAAACGCGGCTCTGCCTTGCCGGCCGATGCCGCCACGCTCGCGGCCACGGTGCCCGGACAGGTCACCGCCGCAGCTGCCGTGCCGCTGGATCCGGCCAATGCCGCAGGAGCGGACTTGATGGCTTCGCTATTCATGACTGAACGTTCAAAAAATAGGTAAAAAAATTAGACGAGCGCGCGCATGGCGACGTCCACTATGCCTGTCAGCGCGTCTTCCTGATGAGCGACCCGCCCGAGCACGCGCAGACCTTGCATCACGCAGAGCAGGAAATCGCCGACGGCTTTTTCGTCCAGCGTGGAGTTGAATGCGCCGCTCGCCTGACCGCGAATCACCGACGCCGCCAGCAGCGTCGCCATGCGGCGCTGAATCGCGGCGACGCGCACGCGCAACTCCTCGTCGCCCGGCTGCATTTCCAGCGTGGTGTTGGTGATGAAGCAGCTGCGCTCGCCGGTCAGCGCGCACGCGACCCGCGCGTAGTGCAGCAAGGCGTTGCGCAGCGCCTCTTCCGGCGGCACCGGCGCGTTGAGCCGCTCGGCGAGCCGCGCGACCGAACCTTCCGCGTAGTGATCCAGCGCGGCCAGCATGATGCCGTGCTTGTCGCCGAACACGCCGTACAGACTGCCGCGCAACAGGCCGGTGGCCTTGCACAGATCGTCGATCGAGGTGGCGTGGTAGCCGTGATTCCAGAACACCTGACTCGCGCTCGCCAGGACCGTGTCCGTGTCGAACTCGCGCGGCCGGCCCCGAGGACAGACCTCGCCCGCTTTTTTCGCGGACTGCTTTGCGGATTTTTTCGGATCGCCAGTTAGCTTCATGCAACGGATATTATGACCACCCGTTCAAGAAAGCAAGACGAGTTTCCGTAGGTGCGTGCGAGCCAGCGCCGGTACAAACAAAAAGCCGGCGCCGGGTTTGACCCGAGCGCCGGCTTCATCGCTTGAACGGTTGGGGAACGGCGCGACCTCAGGTTTCGAGTTTCGCGTCCATCGTGATCGTGGCGTTCAGGACTTTGGACACCGGACAACCGGCTTTGGCGTCGGCCGTTGCCTTCTCAAAGGCGGCTTTATCGCCGCCGGGGATTTTCACGGCCACATCCAGATGAACCGCGGTGATCGCGAAACCGCCGCCGTCCTTGTCGAGCGTAACGGTTGCCGTGGTGCCGATGCGCTCAGGCGTGATGCCGGCCTTGCCCAGTTCAGCGGACAGCGCCATCGAGAAACATCCCGCATGCGCAGCCGCAATCAGTTCCTCCGGATTCGTGCCGATGCCGTCCGCGAAACGGGTCGAAAACGAGTATTGGGTCTCCTTGAGGACGCCGCTGTCGGTGGAAATCGAGCCCTTGCCGTCTTGCAGGCCGCCTTGCCAGACTGCTGATGCCTTGCGCTTCATCGCTCTCTCCTGTTTGTGCCCTGCTTCGCGCGCTCCACGACCGAATCTGATGCCTGCCGCACGGGTCCCGCCCGGATGTTCTGCGGTTTCGGCATCGGTCGCGAGTGCCGCGCGGCGCTGCAGGCGCGGGCGGGACCGAACCTCATCATAGGCGCTTCCGTGTGCCAGTGTCGTGACGATGCCGGCAATGGCTCAAAACAGAAGCCGCCCACCAACTATTTCAATAACCGTAACAATATTTCTTCCGGTGGCCGCTTTTTCACCGACCTTGCAAGAATTAGACTGGTTTCAACGGATCGGCACACGGCATTCAACCGATCTCATCAACAATCGAATCTTGGAGGTCATCATGAAATCGCTTATTTCCGCAGTGGTCATCGCAACCGCGCTCGTCGTTCCGGCTGTTTCCTTCGCCCAGCAGGCGGATGGTCTGACCCGCGCACAAGTGCGCGCTGAACTGGTGACGGCGCAAAAAGCGGGCCTCCTGAATCAGAACGACGTCAACTATCCGAAGACCGTGCCGCAAAGCGGTACGGCAGTGGCTACGGTTGCGAGAGGTTCGCACGACGTCGGCGGCGTGAAGGCGGTGTCGTCGGATGCAGGCACGCGTGATTCCTTGCAGCAAGGTCTGTTCGCGACGTATCGCGGCCAGTAAGCGGTAAGCCGCGCGGTGCAGCCGCTGGCGGTGGTGTCAGCGTGTGGCAGGTGACAAGCGTGGTTGCAGTCAAGAAGCGCCCCGGTTGCAAAGTTTGCAAGCGGGGCGCTTTGTTTTGCGCAGACCTCTCCCGGGGCTACTCGGCGAACGGCAAACTTTCCTGCCCCACCGCGCGCATGCCGAACACGTTCAGCGTCATCGCCACCAATGCGTAGTAGCCGAGCAGGCCCACCAGGTTGATCACCACCTGATGCCCGAAACGCTCGACCGCCTTCGCATAGGTCGCGTCGCAAACGCGCTTCGTGTCGTACAGTTCGCTCGCGAAGTCGTGAATCAATGCGTCGTCGGACTGGGCGAAATCCGGGCGCCGGCTCTCGCGAATCGCCTCGGCGTCCGTTGCGGACACGCCCGCCCCCAGCGCGATCGGATAGTGGATGTACCACTCCGCCTGCGCTTGCCAGCGCGCCGCGGTCACCAGAATCGCCAGCTCCGAGAGGCGCAGCGGCAAACCGGTCCGGTAGCGGCAGAACGCGCCCAGACGCTGAGCCTGCTGGGCCAGCTCCGGGCTATGAATCCAGCCGAGAAACGGTCCGTTCAGATTGCCGCGCGGGCCCGACAGAATTTCGTCGAGCACCGCTTTCTGTTCGGGCGTGGCATCGGACGGGTCGAAGTGAGGCAAACGCTCGGTCATCATCGTTCTCGCAAGTCGTGGTGGTGTCGAAGGTCTCAGACAGCGGCCAGCGCGCCGCTAATGGCATCGGCGAGGCGGCCGACGATTTCGTCGATGTCGCGCGCGGTGCAGATAAACGGCGGCGCCAGCAGCACATGATCGCCGATCTTGCCGTCCACCGTGCCGCCCATCGGATACACCATCAGACCGCGCGCAAAGGCTTCGCGCCGGATTGCCGCGTGCAGCTTGAGGCCGGCGTCGAACGGCGTTTTGCTGGCGCGGTCCTTGACCAGTTCCACGCCGACGAACAGCCCTCGTCCGCGCACGTCGCCGATATGCGGATGCTGCGCGTAGTGCTCGCGCAGCCGGCCGCGCAACTGCTCGCCGCGCGCCAGCACATTGGGCAGCAGCTTGTCCTCCTCGATCACACGTTGCACTTCGAGCGCGGCGGCGCAAGCGGTGGCATGACCGATGTAGGTATGGCCATGCTGAAAGAATCCCGAGCCGCCGACGATCGTCTGGTAAATCCGGTCGCTCACGAGCGTCGCGCCGATCGGCTGATAGCCCGCGCCGAGCCCTTTGGCGATGGTTAGAATGTCGGGCGCCACGCCGTCTTCTTCACAGGCGTACAGATAACCGGTGCGGCCCATGCCGGACATGATCTCGTCGAGAATCAGCAGCACGCCGTAGCGATCGCACACCGCGCGAATCTTGCGGAAATATTCGCGCACCGGTGGCACGGCGCCGGCCGTCGCGCCAACTACCGTTTCCGCGACGAAGGCGGCGACCGTGTCCGCGCCCAACGCCAGAATCTTCTGCTCGAGTTCGTCGGCGAGACGTTGCGCGAAGGCCTCTTCCGTTTCGTCGGCGCGTTGCTCGCGATATGCGTAACACGGACTCACGTGATGCGCTTCGATCAGAATCGGCAGGAACGGCTCACGGCGCCACGCATTGCCGCCAATTGCCAGTGCGCCCAACGTATTGCCGTGAAAGCTCTGCCGACGCGCGATGAAATGGCGCCGCTGCAGTTCGCCCCTCTCCACGAAATACTGACGCGCGAGTTTCAGCGCAGCCTCGATCGCCTCCGAACCGCCCGACACGAAGTACACATGTTCGAGCCCTTGCGGCGCGCTTGCCACCAGGCGGTCCGCGAGCGCTTCAGCAGGCTCGGTGGTGAAGAACGACGTGTGCGCATACGGCAATTGCTGCGACTGCCGCTTGATCGCATCGATCACGCGCTGGTTGCTGTGACCGAGACACGACACGGCGGCGCCGCCGGATGCGTCGATATAGCGCTTGCCCGCGGAATCGATGATCTCGATCCCCTCGCCCGCGACGGCGACCGGCAGCGACTGCTTCGGAGAACGATGAAACACGGTGGACATGGTTTTCGGTTTCCTGTTGGTTGCGGCAGCCGGTTAAGCGCCGGGCCGTCCGCATGCCGTGCGGGCGATGAAGCTGTCGAATGCGCACTGCCCTTGCCGGAAAACTTTCATCGACACACCCGCGCTGCCGATTTCGAAGAGCGCGGTGGCGAGCGTGTTTTCCCCGTCGGGATCGTGCGGGTCGTCACGATAGATCGGCAGGCCAGAGGGCGCGCGATCGCGCAATACGTCGAGCAATGCGGCCGGTTGTAACGGGCGTGTGATCGTAGGCAACAACGCATCCACGCGCAGCTGACGTTCGCGCGAAGAATCCGTCACGATCTGCGCTTCGGCGTCGCAACCCGCATGAATCATGTGGTTTGCATGGCCATAGAGACTCGGCACTATCTGCAAGGAACAACGCCGCGCGCTGGCTTCGACGCTGACAAGGCGCGCATCTCCCGCGCAGCCGAGCGTGTGATGAAAGCCGCTCGCGGCCGGCGTGTCGCGCAGCAGGTCGAGCGCTTCGTCGAGCGAGGTGGAATCGAGCACCGCTCGCGCAAGAATCATTCGCGGCACGCCGGCAACGGGGACGCGGATGCGAAGATTGTTGATCGCCTGCACGACACCGGCACGGCTCACGGCGAAGGTGTGTCCCGGCAGCGATCCAGGGTAGTAGAAACTCACGAAGCCCGGCTTGCCGACCGGACGGACCTCGACCAGCGCGCAACGCTCGCGCAGAAACGGATCGCCGTCTTCGTTGTGCGCAATGAAGCGCGTCTCGCCAACGCGCGCCGCCAGCGTGGTGCAACCGTCTGGCGCGTTGTGAATCAGTTCGCCGCGGCAGTTCCAGAGGAACACGTCTTCCGCCGACCAACCGAGCCCGGCCGCCATACCTTCCAACTCCGCCAGCAACGCCGGGAATTGGGCGCGCGCCGCTTCGCGCAGTGCCTGCACGAACGGAGCGCCGCGCCAGCGCCGAACTGCCTGCCATGCGCCACTCTGATCCATGTAGTCGGCGAACACCGGCCGCGCGAGTTCGCCCAACCGGTAGCCGATGTCATACGGCTCGCCGCTCACCTGAAAAAGATCCAATCCCCGCGTCGACGCCACCATTCGCATCCATTCAACAATCGGTACGTATTTATACTTCCAAACAACAATTGTTGTCAAACAGATCGGCGCCGATCTGAATGGAGCGATTCTGCTGCGCGCAAAATCTCAACTCGATTCAGACGGAAATGGTCACGGCACGTACGCGCCTTTCGCGTGCAACGACTGCTCGGCGATGGCAAGTTGCTCGACCGCGCCGGCTCCCTCGAGCGCGAGCAGATGCGCGACCAGCGATTCGGCGATCGCGGTCGCCGCCACCAGCGAAGGAAAAAACGAAGGACTTTCGTGCGAGAAGATCAGCACCTTGTCGGCGTTCAGCGCGATCGGCGACACCGCGCTATCGGTAATGGCAATCAGCTTGCTGCCCTTTTCCATCGCAGCTTCGGCGACGCGCGCGGCTTCCACCGAATAAGGCGCGAAACTGATCACGATGGTCGCGCTATCGCGCTCGACCGTGCGCAACTGCATTTCCAGCGTGCCGGCCTCGCCGTTGAGCAAGGACACCGAGGAACGGAACAGCCGGTATCCGTAGACGAGACCGAACGCTACCGCATAACACGAGCGGAAACCGGCCACATGCACGTGCGGCGCGCGCCGCAGCAGGCGCGCCGCTTCCACGATCACGCGGCCATTGTGCGCGGCGGTGACTTCGAGGTTGTGTTGTTGCGCGACCAGCAGGTCGCCCGCCAGCGCGTCTTTCGATTTGACGAGCGAACGCGCGCGGCTCGTGAGCGGTTCGGGCCGCGTGCGCACGCGTGCGACGAACAGGTTGCGCAGTTCGTTCCAGCCGGGGAAACCGAGTTGCTGCGACAGACGCACCAGTGAGGCCGGTTGCACCTGCGCCCTTTCGGCCACTTTGCGCATGGACGAGACCGCGACCTCGTCAGGATGGTCGAGCAGGAAACCCGCTCCCATCTGGAACTGCGGACTCAGTTCGGAGAAGCGCGCCCGGATCAGGGCGGCAAGCTGGTCGAAACTGTCTGGCATGCGGATGTACCGGGCGAGCGGTCGATGAGGATGACAACAAATGTTACCACCCGGCACATGGCGGTCAGCGGGAGTTGATGGCGCTCAACTTACGCCCAACCCATGCCGAACCCACACTCAAAGCAACGCCACCACCCGCACGTCACCCTGCTCCGCTGACGCCACCACCTTCTCGCCAATCCGGCGGAACGTGATCGACACCGAAGCATCGCCTACCCGCATATCGCTCACTTCGAGCCAGTCGATGCCTTCGGGCAGCATCGGCTGTTCGATCAGCACTTCGCGGCGCTCGGCGTCGATCGTGATACCAAGACACGCTTCGAGCATCATGAACGGCGAACCCGCCGCCCACGCTTGCGGCAGACAGGCGACCGGATAGGCGGTGGGCGGCTCGCCGCGCCGCCGTGGGAAGCCGCAGAAAAGCTCAGGCAAACGCATGTCGAAGTTGACCGCGGCCTGGAACAGCGCCTGCAGCAGCCGTACCGCCGCTGCCTTGCCGCCGTACCGTGACAGGCCGCGCGCGCACAGCGCGTTGTCGTGCGGCCAGACCGAGCCGTTGTGATACGCCATGGGATTGAAGCGCGCCTGGCTCGCCGCCAGTGTGCGCACGCCCCAGCCGGTATGGAACAACGTGGAGTCGAGCGCGCGCACCACCGATTCACCGCGCTGCCGCGACGGCAAACCGAAGGCCAGCAGATGGCCGGCATTCGAGGCCATGACACGGCACAGCTCGCCGTGGCCATCGAGCGCAATGCCGTAGAAACCGGCCTCTTCCATCCAGTACTTTTCTTCGACGCACTGACGGATCTTCTTCGCCCGCTCGCCGTAACGCTCCGCCGCATCGTGCAGTCCGCGCGCCTTTGCGAAGCGCGCCATCACGTCGAAGGCGGCGCTCGCATACGCCTGCACCTCGACGAGCGCGATCGGGCCGTCGGGGAAACGGCCGTCGGCATGAAAGACAGAATCGTGGCTGTCCTTCCAGCCTTGATTCGCCAGACCGCCATCCGACTCGCGCTGATAATCCAGCAGGCCGTGCCGGTTCTTGTCGCACACGCCCGCGACCCACTGCGCCGCGCGCTCGAGCGCCGGCCACAATTCGTCGATCAACGCGACGTCGCCGGTGCGCGCCGCATAGGCGCCGGCCAGCACGATGAACAACGGCGTGGTGTCGACGCCCCCGTAGTAGAGCGCGAACGGCACTTCACCGGTGGCGGCCATTTCGCCTTTGCGCATCTCATGCATGATCTTGCCGGGCGCGGCGTCGCGAAACGGCGAGTTCTCACGCGCCTGATGTTCGGCGAGAAATCGCAATACGCCGGCAGCCAACTGCGGCTGCAACCAGAGCGTCTGCAGCGACGTAATGACCGCGTCGCGGCCGAACGGCGTCGAGAACCATGGAATGCCGGCGTACGGATACGGGCCGGTCACGAGGTCCGTGGTCAGCAGGCCGAGATCGGCGAGCGAGCGGTCGATCCATGCATTGAAAAGCGGATTGCTCGAACGCACGCGTGCGGTGGCGCGGCGGCGCTCACGCATGACGAGGTGGGCGTCGACGAGCGCGGCGCGCACGGCAGCGCGGCCGACGCGCGGACGCTCGGCGTCGATTTGCGACAGGTGCGCTTCGCTCAACGCATGGGTGGGCTGCGAGACGCCCGCGCCCGGATTGTCCGCGCGCGCGACCACCTGCACCGCCACCGACAGATAAATCGACACGCACGCCTGCGCCGGCAGCTTGACGGTGTAGTCCGCACGGTCGGCGAAAAGTTTGTCCGGCTCCGGCGAAAAGGCGATCTGCACGTTGCGCGCCACGTCGTCGAGGCCCACGTAGCCGAGCAGCACTTCCCGATTTTCGACGCGCGCCGGTTCGACACGGCCCTGCTTGTCGCGCTTCAGGCCGCGCACTTCGAACATGTCGCGGAAGTCGCTGGCGAACGAGATCGAGAGCGGCACCACGGCGTCGCTCGTGCCGTAGTTGGTGAGTTCGATGGCTTCGTTGAGCACGGTGCCCGACAGCACGCGCACGCGCTCGACGTGGATCACGCCTTCGGGCGTGCTGTCGCCGCCGAGCGGCGGCAGCGGACGGTTGGTCAGATGCGCGGTGAACGAGGTGTTGTCGCTGCTGACGCTGCCCGATAGCAGCGACGGCGCGCGTCCGCCAAAAGTGAGGCGCAGTTGCGAGAGAACACGGGTGTCGTTGACGAACAGGCCGTCGTCATGGCCGGTGATATCGCCGAGCGGATCGTTGACAATGAAGGTGTCGCCCGACTTCAGCACGTGCTGGGTCGCGCTCGCGACGTTGAGGTTTTCCGTGGGGATGAATACGCCGTCCGGCTCGGGTTCGCGGTGGTCGATTCCGCCCGAAAGACCGCCGAGGGCTTCTGGCTGCTGCATCAGTGTCACTCCTATGGGTTCGCTTCTGCGTTCAGTGTCACATTCGGTTGCCACGGGCGCTGCCCGGTCGCTTCCGATTGTAGAGGGTCTGTCCGCGTCAGACGAACTTATCACATGGGAGTTTCAGTTTTTTCAGTGGCACAGGACGTGCAGAGGAAATGGCGCGGCGCTCCACGTGGGGGCGCCGCGCGAGCGTCAGGCGGGTGGCCGCCGCGACGCTTTAGCGCTTGGCCAGCGGCGTGGCTTCGCGGTTCGTCTCGCCCACGAAGAGCTGACGCGGACGGCCGATCTTCTGTTCAGGATCGGCGATCATTTCGTTCCACTGCGCAATCCAGCCGACCGTACGCGCCATCGCGAAGATACACGTGAACAT